>JAJEHG010000034.1 GCA_022823825.1 Nitrosopumilaceae archaeon
TGTATTGTATGAAAAGTCGGTCCCTTACTCATAGGCGTCCTTCTCCATCCATTCGGGGTCATCTTTCCTGATCGCTGCTGTCGCCTTTTTATTCCTAAAGGCCATCAGCGGCGTCTCGTAGTTGTCAATGTCAAGGGAGAAGTGGAGCCGGGTTTCATTGTAATAGTCGACGTACTCGCCCAGACTCGCATAGTTCCAGATCTCCTCCTCCAAGGTGCGGTGGAACCGCTCAAGCTTGCCGTTGGTCTGGGGGTGGTAGGGCCTGGAGTTTATCAGGGCGATGCCGCCCTCGAGCAGTTCCTCCTCAAAGACCGTCGGCTGCCACGTCCCCATAGGTCCCTTCTTCCTGCCGTTCTGCCCCACAAAGCACGAGCCGTTGTCAGACAGTATTGACGCGGGTCTGCCAAACCTCTTGACTGCGAGCCGGAGCAGCAGCACGGCATTCTCAGATGTGGCATTCTCAAAGAATGCGGCGCCGGTGACGCACCTTGAGGCGTCATCAAGATATGTGACTAGTTGGTAGCCGTGAAAACGGGGGTCCTTCATGGCATGCCAGTCCGTATGCCACATGGCGTTGGAGTACATCCGCTCGTACCTGACCCACTTCCGCCTCTTGGATTTTGCAGGCGATGCCGTCACCGCACCGTTCTTCTTCAATATTCGGTACACGCGATTGTAGCTTATATCGTGGTTCCTCCTCAGGGCCCTTGCAGTGCGCGCTACCCCCACCGGCTGCCTTTGGTGGGCCTCGGTCACCAGCCGTATCTGGGATTCGGTAATGTGATCCCTGGGCCTGCCCATCCTCAGGCGCGTATCGCCCGTCTTCAGATGCCGCGCCCACAGCCTGTGCACGTGCCGGGGAGACACGCCAAGGTCCTTTGCTATCTCGGATGCAGGCGTACCCTTCTTGCGGCCTCTGACTATGTACTGACGGGCCTCGTCTGAGAGTCGTTCTGACACCGGCTTCCGTGATCGGCGCAGCCTAAAATAATCCGCGATTGTCCGCCTGATCCGCGTGTGACCGACTTTCCGTACAACAGACAGCGCCCCCCGGCGGCGTGAACTTATATACTCCACATTGAAATAGTGTAAAGTGAAGCTTCTCGGGATCCCAACACCCGTGGTGTGCGCAGTTGTTGCGGCCGCGGCGGTTCTTTCCATCGGCGGTGTGACGACCGAGGACGGCCTGTTCGTAAGTGACACTTCTGCCCAGACCGTCGGAGGCGAGATCAAGATCGCGCTCTTGAGCGACTTTGGGCACAAGGATGCGTTCAACTATGCGGTAGACGCATTCAACCGCGAGCAGTCGGACATTACGACATCAAACTATTACATCACAAGCAGGGTGATCGACCTGACCGACGGAGATCCGTGCGACCCAAACGAGGTAGTCGTAGACACGATAAAGCAGCTGGAGTCTGAGGGGTTCCGGTATTTCATCGGACCAATGTGCAGCTCGACGGCTGACAGGGCCAAGGTGTATACCGACAACGCCACCGACATCGTCCTGCTCTCGCCGGCCTCCACCGCCACATCGCTTGCCATTGAACGCGACAGCCTCTTTAGACTCGTTCCAGACGACTTTGCACAGGCCGTCGCCATCTCAGAGGGCCTCATAGACGACGGCAAGAGGCACATAGTTCTCATATACCGGAATGACATATGGGGTGAGGGGCTCCGCGACGCCATAATCAAAGAATATGCAGGCAACGTGGCGCTCACCATCCGGATGGATGAAGATGGCACCAACGCACCTGCCGTGGCAGCGCAAGCTGCGGCAGAGGTCGACGAACTTGTCTCCGAACACGGGGCAGACGCGGTCGCAGTCGTGCAGATGTCGTTTGTCGGCGACACGATCGCCCTAGTCGAGCACATTGCATCCGACGCGTACCTGTCCGACACGCTTGGTGGTGTAAAGTGGTACGGGGCGGACGGAACGTCCCAGAGCAGCGCCATTGCAGGCAACGCCGTCGTGGCGCGGTTCATGACATCCGTTGGATACGTGGCGTCGCAGTTTGAGGCCGTTCCAAATCCCACAAACCGCGCGATTCCCATCCAGTCATTTACGGATGACTCCACGTATGGGTACAACACATATGACGCGGTCTTTCTGCTCGCGGATACGGTAATCGTAAACGATGAGGAGCTTGCGATAAACTCCGCATCCACGGTCAGGTCACTCATACTAGACGTCGCGGCCGGGCTGGACACCCACGAACACCACCACGCAGACAGGAGCGTCGGCGACGGGGCGCTCGGCGAGTACAGGCTCGGCGCGGATGGGGACATGGACTTTCCGCTCACGTATACCCAGTATGAGGTATACCAAAAGTCCGACGGATCGCACGGCTGGCGCCCTGTGGTGGATACGTCTGCCATGATCTGCCGCTGACCTTCGGCCTCCTTTTGCGGCAGGATTGATTTATATCATAACTGGCACGGCGCAGTCACATGAAGGCCCACGTGGTAAGCTCGGAGCCCAAGGAGGTCAACCTGTCAATCACGGAGACCGATATCGGGATCTTGTACATAATACAGCACGAGCTTCTCAAGGCGGCCGGAACCAGCTTTGCAGGGGTCATAGTAAAGCATCCGCTCACCAACGAGTGCTGGATGAAGGTCGGCTCGTCCTCTGCGCCGCTGGCCGAGATACAAAAGGCGGCCGAATCTGCGATAAAGACGGCCGCGGATCTCAGGGATCTCTTCTATTCCACAGTCAAGGTCGAATGAGTTGAAGTTCTGCCCCACATGCGAGGTGAAGATGAGGCGCGGCGCGGACGGCCTGAGCTGCCCGAAGTGCGGACATACCGACGCACAGGGCGGGGATCCGGCCTCCGATGCGGCCCTTGCAGCCTCGGAGCAGTCGTCACCGGGATCCGCCGCCGCCGCTACTACCACCACCACAGACAGTGGCGACGGCGCCCAGGGCATCGGCGCCCTGAACGTCTTTGACGACTCCGACGAGGACGAGTCGCGCCCCACGATCAAGATAGAGTGCGAAAAGTGCGGGAACGGCGAGGCCGTATGGTGGATGCTGCAGACCCGGAGCGCCGACGAGCCCACCACGCAGTTCTACCGCTGCACGAAATGCCAGTACACCTGGCGTGACTATTCGTGACCGCGCCGCACGATGCGGGAGCGCCCATTCCGGGAAGCCCCCCGCGCCTGCCGCTGTCGCGGGATGGTCTTGGTGACATGATTTTTAACAAGGCGTTGCGGCGCCCAAGTCACCTTGACTTTTACTGCAAAGACAAGCGGCTCGGACGACCTCAAGACCATCATATCCGCGATATCCACGCTAGTCGAGGAGGCCACATTCGACGCCACGGCAGAGGGAATCACGTTCCGGGGCATGGATCCGTCCCACGTGGCGCTGATAGACATCTCGTGGCCCAACTCGGCCTTTGAAAAGTACGAGTGCGACAGCGACATAAAGTTCGGCGTCCGCATCGACGAGTTCTCCAAGATAATAAAAAGGGCCGACAAAAAGGACAGCATCGACATCAGCATCTCCGACGACAACAAGCTGCTCGTTACGGTCGGCCGCAACAAAAAGTACAGGATACGGCTGATAGAGAGCTCTGCGACCGACACGCCGCTTCCAAAGATACCGTACGACACCAAGATCGTGGTCCCCACTACAAAGTTTGACAAGGTGCTCGGCGACGTGCAGGTGGTCTCCGAGTACCTGACGATCCGCGTCGCGGGCAACATAGTTGAATTTTCCGGCAAGGGCGACTCAGGCGAGGTCGCCATAGAGCTGGGGGTATCCGGCTCGCGCGACTCTGGAAGCGACGACGCAAACTCCTCGGATAACATAATCGAGGAGGTGGAGACCAAGACGGAGAGCACCGGAACCTACTCGCTGGAGTACCTCAATCCGGTCATAAAGGCCGTCGGGGGGGCCACGTCCCGCGTGACGTGCGAGTTCTCGTCTGCAAAGCCGCTCAGGCTCGAGTGCAAGATTGCAAACATAGGCAGGATCCACTTTTACCTGGCCCCGCGGGTCGAGGGTTAAAGCATTTTAAGGCTGCAACCGGCCGGTGTGACATGCCGGAGCAGCTGCTCGTCCTCAAGTATGACGGGGCGTCAATCACGTCTGCAAGGGACATCCGCAACATGGCCGCATATGTCGCCGGACTCTCGAGGGGCAGCCGGCTCGTCGTGGTGTGCTCCGCTACGGGCGGCACCACGGACACCCTGCTGAGCATTGCCGACTCGATCAAGAGGGGCGACAAGAGGCCGGCGGAGCGCCTGGCCTCCGGCATGATCAAGAGGCACAAGCGCCTGGCAGTCCGGGTGGCCGAAAAGGCGTCGGTCCAGAAGAGGATGCTTGCCGCCATCGATTCGGACTCTGCGGAGCTGATGGCGCTCATCGACGGCATGGTGCTGCTCGGCGAGGTGACGCCGGGCATGATGGACTATATGCTGTCGTTTGGGGAGAGGCTGTCAATCAAGCTGGTTGCGGGGGCCATATCAGACCGCCGCGGGGCGCGCGCAGTCCCGCTTACCGGCAAGGAGGCCGGGATCGTAACCGACTCCGAGTTCGGCCAGGCGAGGCCGCTGATGGATACCACCCGCCTGAGGGTTGCAAAGACCCTCGGCGGCGCCATGTCCGGCGGCGCGATTCCTGTGGTGGGCGGCTTTGTGGGCGCCGACCAGCACGGCCGGTTCACGACGCTTGGCAGGGGCGGCTCCGACTATACGGCCACCATAGTGGGCTCGTGCATAGGGGCCGACGAGATCTGGCTCATGGGGGAGGTGGACGGCCTCCTGACGGCCGATCCGAGCATAGTGCGCGGCGCAAGGACCCTGAGGCACGTCTCGTACGTGGAGGCAGTCGAGATGGCGCTCTTTGAGGCAAAGCAGATACACCCGCGCACGTTTGAGCCCGTCCTGGCGCGGGAGATTCCGATGCGCATACGCAGCTCTAGGAACACCGGGGATCCCGGCACGCTGGTCACCGCCTCGCCGCCGCCCACGGTCAGGAACACCGTAAAGTGCGTGAGCCGCATCAGGGACAGCGGCCTGGTGGACATACAGGGGGGAAGCATGGTGGGGACGCCCGGCACGGCGGCCCGGATATTCGACACGCTGGCCGAGGCCGGAATCAACGTGATGATGATATCGCAGAACCCGTCGGAGTCGAGCATTACCATAGTGGTCCGGGACTCGGATCTGGCCAGGGCCGTGAACTCGCTGGAGCTGAAACTGCTGGGCAAGATAATCAAGAGGCTGGAGGTCACCACCAACATGTCGATCGTGGCGCTTATCGGGTCCGGGATGCGCGGCACTGTCGGCGTGGCCTCCAAGGTCTTCGAGGCGATGGGCCGCGCCGGGATCAACGTGGCCATGATAACCCAGGGATCGTCTGAGCTGAACCTTGCATTTGTGGTGCGCAACGAGGACGCGGACGGCGCCGTACGGGCCCTGCACGACATGTTCGGGCTTGGAAGGGCTGGCTGACCCTCCGGGTGCGGCTTTTCGGCCGGCGTCCAAAATCATTTATGGGAACATGCATTGGTGCGGGTATTGAGGAGGTCCCTGTCCGCGGCCGCCGTCGCGGCCGCCGTTGTCGTCGTCATATCCGGCGCGCTGTATGCAGTCCCGATGGACGCGATGGATCAGTTTGCCGACGCCAACACGCGCAAAAAGGTGCACTTTACAGAGACACTCACGTCGTCGGTAGACCCCGGCATGCCTGACGCGGACTTGGTGTCTGGACAGCAGCAGGAGAAGGAGGAAAGGCACATTGCGTTCGTCCTGTCGCCCAATCCCGGTACCATATACGACGGCTCCATGACCTTTGCGTCGAGCGCGCCCGTGGACGTGATGGTGCTCCACGCGATCACCTCGGAGGACGTCCAGGATGCGGCAGGCTACGGGCTTCCGGTGTGGACCGTAGACGGGCAGACCAGATACGCGGCATCCGTCATTGGGACCGGTGCTGGCGCGGCCTCTGTCGAGTTTACCGGCGCGGCAGTCGCGCTGTACGGGAAGGACCGGTTTGCCGCCACCGTGAGCGTGGACGGCTGGGTGCGCGGCGAGCCCACCCCCGTGGTCATGCAGACCATCTCAGTCGAGACGCCGCCCGGAGATCCGCACCTGCCGCTCTCAAGGACCAGCGTTCCCGCGGTCATACCGATGCACGAGGGCATGTACGAGGGCGACCCGCTGCTGTACGTCATAACCGACGCGGGGGACGCCGACTACGCGGCGGAGATCTCAGAGGCGCAGGGGTGGCGCGTGCAGCACTCCCCGGTTCTGGCCCTGCCGCCTGACTCCTCGCCTGCCGCCCCGCTGCCGGAGTCTGTCCTGCAGCAGGTCTACGTGTTTACAAACGGGATAAAGGGCGACGGACTGTACGGGTACCAGCCAGAGGTCTTTTCGTCGATGCCTGCCGAGGCGGGGTACAGCGCGCTAAGCGAGGTCATAAAGGTGACGTGGAAGCCCGGCCAGAACGAGATCACGCTTGAGAGCGTCGATGACATCCTCAGGGAGGAGGAGGCCGGACGCGTATCCCTTGGTGATGACGTGGTTATAGTAAACATGCCGCAGGTCAGGTGGCCGGGCGACGGGGGCGGCACGTCAGACCAGCGGCACGACCAGGCCGCGGTGCGCGGGGACGCCGACTTTTCGGGCCAGATGACGTACGGCGGCGGCCAGATAACCGAGATTGACACGGAGAACATGACCGTGACGTTCGTGGCCCACCGCGGATGGGGCCCCGACGGGCGCACCGTATACCACATAGTGACTGGCGCGACCCCGGAGCGCCCAGCCGGCATAATAGGAGTCGAGTCCGTACCTGCGTACGCGGGCTTGGTTGACCACGCCGCCGCCGCCGATCTCTACGTCTTTGAGAACGGCGTCACGGGCTCCGGCTCCCTAGGGTTCCAGGCGCCGATATTTGGCGCCGAGCCCGGGTGGCAGAACGGCACCACGTACACGCCCCTGTGGCGGGTGCATACAGTGGAGTGGAACGATCCGGCGCATGCGACCGTGCTTGAGAACTTGGACGACATAGAGTCGTTCCGGGACGAGGGAATGCTGACGGCTGGACTCGCGCGGCCGACCAACAGCTACTATGTGATCAACGCGCCCATTGTGGACCCGTTCCAGTAGACATTTGGCGCGGATGCCGGCGCCGCAGCAGTCCGCGCCCACCAGAATTTGCGGAAAAGCCACCCCCTGATCCGCGTGTGCGGCAGCTACGGATAAATTGCGACCGGCCCCTGCGTCACTACGTGGCAGGCAAGCTGTTCATCGTCGGCGTCGGGCCGGGACACCATGACCACATGACGTTTCGCGCAAAAGAGGCCATTGCCCAGAGCGACACCATCGTCGGATACGAGACGTACGTCAACCTGGTCAAGGGCCTCATCGACGGCAAGACCGTATACCGGTACGCCATGACGCAGGAGGTCGAGCGTGCCCAGCAGTGCATCGACCTTGCAAGGTCCGGCAAGACCGTGTCGCTCGTGTCAAGCGGCGACCCCGGAATATACGGGATGGCGGGCCTCATATACGAGACGCTTGCCGAGTCGGGCTGGAACCCCTCCGCCAAGGACGGGGCGGCCGACCCCGAGGTGGAGATTGTCCCGGGGATATCCGCGCTGAACTCCTGCGCGTCGATAGTGGGCTCGCCCCTTATGACTGACTTTGCCGTGGTCAGCATGTCGGACCTGCTGGTCCCGTGGGAGATCATAGTAAAGCGGGTAGAGGCCGCGGCCATGGGCGACTTTGTCATCGTGATATATAATCCGGCAAGCAAGCGGCGCATACACCAGCTGCAGGACACGCGTGAGATACTGCTGCGGCACCGCAAGCCGGAGACGCCCGTCGCCATAATAAAGGGAGCATTCAGGGATTCTGAGACGGTGGTGCTGACGGACCTTCAGAGCCTTCCGGACCACTCCGACAAGCTTGGCATGATAAGCACGGTCATAGTGGGAAACTCTTCTACGTATACGTACGGCGACCTGATGATAAACCCCCGCGGCTACACGTCAAAGTACAGGCTTGGCGCGTCGTGAGCGCCTCGGGCATCAGTACACAGGCCGCGGCCGGCATGCAGTCTAGCATCCACTTTGCGCGTCACTAGGAGCTGTTCCTGATGGCCTCTGCCGTCTCGTCTGACAGCGTCAGCCTGTCCCTTATCGGGGCCACGATTCTTGCAAGCTCGTCCCCTACGGCGCGCTTTAGGTCGGCCGGATGCAGGCTGCGGGAGCCAAACGCCGACTCTAGCGACTCGTAGTTGTCGTATGAGACGTTTCCGCCGAACTTTTCCGGGCGCTCAATCGTAACTACCCTGTCCGCGTCATGAAACACGATGCTCTTTGCGATTGCCAGCACCGGGTTGCTCTCTGTGTCACCCTCCTCGCACCATGCCTTTTTGATCTTTTTTCGTATCTGCTCGTCCGTATCGTGCATAAAGACGCTAGAGTCGGGGTCCGACTTGCTCATCTTGGCGCCCGTTTGCGGCTTGTCTGGGGCGGCGCCGTCACTACTACTACCGCCACCACCCGCAGGCCTTGAGAGTCCCGGCAGCAGCCCGTGGTGGACGGCGGCGGGGACCTTCCATCCCATCTTTGGAAATATCTCCCTTACCAGCATGTGTATCCTGCGCTGGTCCATGCCCGCGTGCGCAATGTCCACGTCAAGTGAGTGTATGTCGACTGCCTGCATGGGCGGGTATAGGAGCCTTGCCAGGCCCATGTTCTTCTCGTCCTCTGAGCGCCCCATTATGGTAAGGGCCCTCTTGGTGCGCTCAAGGGACATGTGTTTTGTGAACGCGACCAGCTCCTGCCAGTATCCGGGCTTTTCGTTGTACAGGTCGGTTCCGAGCCTTATCTCGGCGTCGGGGCAGACCAAACTGAACGCGTCCCGGTAGTATTTGGTAACCCTTGAGACGGCGTCCCAGCTCCCGCCCAGTTTGTCGTTTATTACGGTGTGCCAGTCGGCCAGAAACACGGTGCATCTGACGCCGGCCCTCGCAAAGTCGTTTATCTTGTAGCCGACGCTCAGGAGGCTCCCCAGGTGCAGGAATCCTGATATCTCCAGGCCTATGTAGTGCCTCGGCGCGTCGTTCGTCTCAAGTATGGCCCTCAGGTCGTCCTCCGTTACGATCTCCTGGGTGGGCGGCGCGGCAATCAGCCTTATTCTATCCTCAACATCCAAACCAGGTTTGGCTGACGGCGGTAAACGTATAAAGCTACGCGCAGGATCGCGCCCAGCGCGGCAGGCCGAGCCTTGGCGGAGGCCGCCACGGCCGCAGGCCCGTCCGCACCGGCTGCCTTTTGCAGCATTCAGGTTCATGGTTGTGGCGCGGCCGCAACAACAGCTTCCCTGCAAGCGCGCCGCCGCGCGCTAGCCGAGCTCCTTTCTTGGTTTTGTGCTCAGGTACAGGGCGTGCGCGCTTATGATGAACCCTGCAAGGAATATCTTTGTCGCAAAGACCAGGTTCCAGGGCCTGTCCGGATCCGGATAGGCCACTGACAGGCGGTCTATGTCGGGGACCGCGCCGTTCACCACTCCGGCCGCTATCTGGGCGTTGAGGACGGTAAAGTTGTACAGGACCTCGTACAGCGTGATGATGGCAAACCCGACTAGCATAAGCTGCAGCAGGGCCATTCTGGTTCCGGTGATCTTGTCCCCTGCGGTCTTCTTCCACCCTATCCTGGAGACGCAGTACCAGCCCACCACGGAGGAGAAGAATATCCACGTGGAGACCCTTGCAAAGTTCTCAAACGGGACGGTGGTGTTGTGCACGACCTCTCCCATGACGTAGGTGCCGTTCTCTAGCCATTCTGTGGTGGTTGCGTACACCCCGTATGCGGTTCCCGTTGCCATGACGGCCGCGCACAGGTAAAAGATGTACAGATACACCCTGTATGCCGCGTCAGTCTCCTGCAAGTGGCCAGACTTCATACGACGCATGCGGATCTTGAAATATAAGAATTCTTGCCGCCCGGCCCGCGGAGAGGCCACGCGTCTTGCAAGATGGCCGGCTGGCAGCCCGTGCCGCCCCACCACGAATCCTCTTGCGCGGGGCTTGAAGAATTGCCCAAGGGCACATTGGCTACGGGAACCGTGCCGGCCTAGGCGCCTACTGATGATCCGTTCCACCCACAAAGCATGCCGGATACGCGATTTATACGCCTCCATGTTTGCAGCTCACCGTAATGAACGCGATAGGCGACGCGCTGGGCGAGCTGTGCAAGATCATACTGCCCATACGGCCAGAGTCGTATCGCGGAAACCCAGAGTCCGCGGTTGCCGTCTGCACCCTGTCTGACATTGCACTGCTTGAGGATCTGGCCTCCGATCCGGACGTACTCAGGCGCGTCAACATAGTGGGCCGACTCTTGTCAGAGAACAGGGGCGTTGACGCCATGCTGGAATATCTGCACGACAATCCTCGCGTGGACACGGTGATAGTGTGCGGTACCGACGGGGCGGGACACCGCGCGGGGCACTCCCTGCTCATGCTTCACAGGTACGGCGTCGATCATGACAACGGTGCATGCTGCGAGGGTGGTGACTGCAACGGCAGCAACGGCAGCGGCAGCAGCAACGCTGCAAACCGGATATCTCGCTCGCGCAGCCCCGAGCCATATGTTACTGCCAGCCCTGTCCAGATTGGGCACTTTCGTCGCAACACGTCCATAGTCGACATGACGGGCACCTCCGACCGCGCAGAGATACTGGGATGCATAGGGCGGCACTGCGCGTAGCCGACCGCGCGGCTCATCCTTTGGGGGACCGGGGCGGCCGCCAGTGCCCAGCGCGCCTCTGCGGCCTAGTACCCGTCCCTCTGCCTGTCCCTGTTGATCTCGTTTTTGCGCCTGTACTCTGCCAGTATGTCATCCGGCGTCAGTCCAAGTTCCAGCGACGCCTGTATTACAAAGTGCCATATGTCTATCAGCTCCTCCCTTGCCTCTGTCCTGTCAAACTCGGTCGGCGTCTTCCACCACTTCCAGTTGGTGGTGCGCTGCAGCTCCACTGCCTCGTGCATGATCGCGGTGCAGAGGGCAGACACCCTGTCCTCCGTGCCCTCCGGGTACCTCCCCCGCTTCATCATTGAGGCCAGCCCCCTCTGCAGCTCGAATATCTCCTCCAGGCGGTCTGCCGCCGCGGATGCGTCGGCGTCGGGCCGCCCTCCTCCGTCCTTACGCGGCATGCGGCTCACCATGCCGTGCCATCACGCCTTCCGTCATCCCAATCACAATCCTCAGTGCGGAAACGAGCTTGTATACTTGTCTGCGCGCCCCATTATCGCGGCCTTTCTGCTAGCTCCATGGAGGAGCCCGTCCAGCCCGTACTTTTCAACTGCAAACGATCCCATGACGTTTCCAAAAATCATGGCGCGCCTGAGATCCTGCACCCGTATCACGTTGCTGTCCAGGCTTGCCAGATATCCCATCATGGCGCCCGCAAAGGCGTCCCCCGCCCCGGTGGGATCCACCACCTTTTCAAGCAGGTATCCCGGCGCGGCCACCACTTTCTGCTTGTAGAACATGAGCGCGCCGTGCTCCCCCTTTTTTATGATCAGGAACGGGACGCCGCTCTCCCTCCGGATCTTTTTTGCGCACCGTGCCAGGTTGTCCTCTCCCGCAAGCAGCCTGGCCTCCGAGTCGTTCATTATGGCCGCGTCCGTCCGCTTCATCAGCTTTATGACCGCGCTGCGCTTTGTCTTTATCCAAAAGTCAATCGTGTCGCACATGGAGAACCTCGCATTTCCAAACTTTTCAAGCAGCGCCAGGTTCTGATCCGGATCGTTGTTTGCAAGGTACACGTATCGCGACGAGGCATACGTGCCGGGGAGCGTGGGCCTGAACCCGTCAAGCACGTTGAGCTCGGTCTTTATCGTGGTCCTGACGCTGAGCGTCCTGTCGTATTTGCCGTCGTACCTGAACGTCTTGCCGGGCCTGGTGACCAGCCCGTCGAGAACCGCGTGCCTGCCCAGGGTGCGGCGGTCCCTCTCCGGCAGGTCGGTCCCCACCACGGCGACGAGTCCCGTCTTTGCAAAGCGGCTTGCCGATACGGCGGCATATGACGCGGCTCCGCCCAGGACGTTTTTGAGGGTCCTTTTCGGCGTCCTTATGGTGTCAAGGGCCACTGAACCGAAGACGGTCAGCATGAATGCGCGCTAGCTCTGATGTATAAAATCTCTTGCCTGCTCGTCTGTCGGATAGTACTCAAACGGGATCCCGATTGAGGCAAACAGCACGTCGTACTCGGTGCTGCCTGAAATCCTGATTGTCGACGCGCCGTCCCCGTCCCCGTCCACGCTAGGCGTGTGGTACGTGCCGCTGACGGTCGTCTCCTCAAGCGGGGTCAGCGTAAACGGCTCTAGGACGCCCTGGCCCACGGCCCTGCCGTCTGACTCTATCACAAACTCTGTCTGGCCCGCCGTCAAGACAAGCAGCGACGGGTTTTCAAACTCAAGCTCGATGTAATAGTCAGAGCCGTCCCCGTTTGTGCTGAGCAGCTCGTTGTGCGTCATGTTGACTGATATGTGGGACGCCGACGCGTACTGCGCGTATCCGAATATCGCGACGCCGATGGCCACCAGCGCGATGATGCCAGCCTTTCTCGACGGCTCCATGATCTGTGTCTGCAAAGTTTCCTTTTAACCGCGCCGCGGGAAAAGTCTATTTTTTTTGATCAGACAATCAACATAGTTACATTACGCATACTATATCCTGCCACGAGCATCATGCCATATGGCGCGAGTCAGGCTCAGAATGGGCCCAAGTGAGGTGGAGATAGACTCGCGCGACTTTTACGTGGACAACGAGACCGTACGGGCCGTCATCGAGGAGATGGCCCTGTGCATGCAGGAGGCGCCAGCGGCAAACCCGTTCCCGGCGCCACTTCCAGCCCCCCCGCAGGCCGGGCCGCCGGAGTATCTGGACGCCACGGGACTGCGCAACATCAGGGAGGCCGAGGCGCCTGAGCCGGAATTCTCGGATCACGACACAAGCCCCGGGGACGACGACAGCGAGGAGGGGCCCCCCGCCGGCCCACACGCGCAGCGCGCCCACTCCCGCGAGCAGGTCAGGGACGGACTGCTGATGCTGCTTGACGCCGACGCCTTCTTTGACTATCCGCGCACCGTATCTGATATAGCCCAGCGCCTCCGCGAATGCGGCTGGCGTGCCGGCTCGCTTGCAGTCTCGGAGGTCATGACGGAGCTGGCGATATGCAAAAGGGTCACCAAAAACTCCGCCAAGGGGACTGCCAGCACGTACGTCTCCGCCGAGGCCAGCACCGGTAGCCATGAGGCATGCGACGGCCCCGCCGCCACTGCCGCAATGGCGGCCCCCGCGTGACCTGCGCCGTCTCACCGCCCGCTGCTCTGCACGCCGTCTCCTGGAAAACCGCACGTCTGGCATTCGGAAAACGTTACGCCCTCCAGATGGTCAAAGTGCGCGTTGCAGTCGGCGCAGGTGTGGTGCATGTCATAGTATCCGTCCTCCTCCGGCTCGCCGACCCTGTCCGTCTTTAGGTTCGTGCCCTTGCACTTTATGCAGTGGCAGCCGCAGTCGGCGTCCATGCCGCATTCTTGGAGCTGATGTATATTTACCATGTGTGCGGGGCGTAGTGATATCAAATGTCAGCAAGCAGGCCCGACAGTGGGGATCATAGCAGCGGCGACAACGTCGTAGATGCCGGCGCCGGGGCCGCGGCCGGGCCTGACGCGGCCGTAAAGGGGGGAGAGGAAGAAGAGCGCGTAGTCCCGCTGGAGATTGACGATCACTTCCGCCTGTTTGGCAAGGAGCCGTGGGAGGTAGAGTACGGTGAAAAGTGCCCCGAGTGCCAGAGCCGGATAGACGAGTACGGCCTCTGCTCGTGCGGTTCTAACGGCGGCTGAACCTTCTCCTCGTGGTGAGTACGGCAACGGCAGCTACCGCCGCCAGGCCCGCAACTGCCGCGGCTGCAACAGTCCAGGTTCCGTCATCCGGGGACCCCGCGTCCCCAGATTGCTGTTGCTGTTGCACCTGCTGCTGCATGTACTGCAGTATGTGCTGCGCCGGCGCCCCCGATATGCTCACCAGGCCCCCCGACTCCAGATTTGCCGTGATTGACGTGTGCGTGCCGTTTGGACGCTTTTGGTGAATTATCTTTTTGCCGTCAAGCGAGACCGTAAACGGCTCGCCCATCAGCTCCGTAGGGATCGCCACGTCCAGGAACTGGCGGCCCGCCCCGCCCGCCCAGAACGAGATCTCTCCTTTTGGGGCGTCAAATGAGAATTCGCCCACCATCTCCGAGCTTGACGCGATCCCGACTTGGAATGCCATATAACCTGCAATCTCGGCAGTCTCAGCCCCGCTTGAGATCTCCTTTGCATAATGCAGGGTCATGCTGCACCCGTGGCAGGCAATCTTGTCCTTGTCCCCCCTCTCCACGATCCTGTCGTTTACAAATACCATTGACGTGTCATCCGGCAGCTCAAAGACCGTGGTGTACGGGTAGACATACTTCAAAGCGTATACGCCGTCTGTCAGGCTGATCGCGCCAGTAAGGTTGTATTCCGCTACCGCCGGCTGGGCGTCCATTGCGCGTATTACGGCCACCGGCCCGATCCTGCCTTCGGATGGCTGTACCAGTGCGGGCTGGCTCCCCCGGCCGGTGTCATCCAGGCTTGTCACGCGTATGGTGGTCTCGTAGATGCCCTCTGCGTCCACCAGCGGCAGCAGTACCGGCCCGTCTGCGGGGTCAAGCGTGTGCACGACGCGCATGCCCAGCCCGTCATCGCCGGTCCCGAGCGTAATCTCAATAGAGTCCTGGCTTGCCTCGGCCGGCATGCTGCCGTCCTCCTCTTGGGCTGCCGCCATGTTCTGGTATGCAGAGGCGCTCCCCGCGCCGCCGTCCATGTAAAGACTGCCTGCAGCCAGCAGCAGCAACAGCGGCGGAAGCAGTAGTATCAGTAAAGGCGGTTGCGATAACAGGCGTGGCGGTATCCTGACGTGCCCCGTCATGCCTCGATGACCACTCGCGTCATTCTGGCTTCGTCTTCCTGCCTGGGGCAGTCGTTGCCGTCCCTTGGGAGCGCCACTATCCTGTCTGCCACGTCCATTCCTTCCGTGACCTCGCCGAACACGGTATACTGCCTGTCAAGAAACGTGCTGTCGGCGACTACTATAAAGAACTGCGACCCCGCGCTGTCGGGGTCCTGCGACCTTGCCATTGATACGATCCGCCTCCGGTGCGAGCGTGAGCTGAACTCGGCCTTTATGTTGTGCCCGGGGCCGCCCATGCCCCACGAGCCCTTGTTGGGCGTCTTCGTGTTGGGATCTCCCCCCTGTATCATGAACCCGGGTATGATCCTGTGAAACAGAGTCCCGTCGTAAAACCCGCTGCCCGCGAGGCTCTCAAAATTCCTGACGTGTTCGGGCGCAAGCTCCGGCAGCAGCCTGAATTTAATTACGCCGAGCCCCGTCTCTATTTTTGCAGTGGACATGCAACGCCTGCGCACCGTATCCTAATAACCCTTTGGCAGAACCGCGCCGGACCGGATGCAGTATGATCATGATTCAGAGTCTGCATTTGTTTTGGTTTTTTTTGATATAGTATTATATAGAACGGCCAACACCGGGTATCCGTTGATCAGTTCTAAGAACCAGAGCGCCAGAATAAAGGCGACGATAAACTCTTTTCTCGACCAGGGACTGACGGACAAGCAAGTCATCTACAACAAGGTGGTCGACGAGCTGGGCGTCCCGAGGCCCACGGTACGGCGGGTCGCAAGGGATCTGAGAAATGAATTGCTGGAAAAGATAAACGTTCTGCAGTCCACAATGCCAAGGGAGGCGGCCGCAGCCGCGGACGGCGGATCCCACGGCGTCGGTGCGAGGAACTAGCAGGGTTGCTTTGAACCCCTGTTTTTTAACCTGGGCGCGGGCCGGTTGCCATGCGCCGCTTATTGTATGATCATAAACAGGCGTAAATCCGGATTACTGCGCGTGTGGCATTGCCCGGCGGCCCCGCTGCGGGCGCAGGCGGGTTTTCGGGCATTATTGTTGATGATGCCCGTTTTAGAATTGGCCGCGCGCGGCCTAACCTGCCGCCGCTGCGCCTGCCAAAAAGATCATGTTAGTGGTGGGCCGAGTGAGGCTCGAACTCACTTGTGATGGGTTGGAATCAATTCGAACTTTGACGCCCAGTTCCCTGCCTGTCAACGTGTAGATTCGGGGGAAACTGAAATTTAACCCTGCTGGTTGAGTTCGAATTAGTTCGGATTCGAACACTACGGAACGCAGATCTATTCGGGAGTCGTACGCCGCCGGATCTGCCCATCTTAGAAAGGCGCGTCAGCGTACTGTCTCACGAGGAGGTGCGCGCTTCGGACGGCATCGGAGAGTTCCTCCTTGCAGCGGTGGACTTTGGTTCCAGACTTGCAGTAGCCTGCCGCCGCCTGTGTAGCCTCATATGCCCCTTCTGGATGCCATCCGTGGCAAGCGCCCTGAGGGCCGAAAAGTTCTGGCACAGTCCGACGGCCGCCATTATCCCGGCCAGCTCCTGCGCCGTCGGGTTCCCAAGCATCTTGAGGCAGGCGACGGCCGCGGGGTGGTGTTTGGTCAGTCCCCCCACCGTGCCGACCGCCAGCGGTACGTCTATCTCGCCCCACAGTCTGCCATCTCGAATCTCCCACTTTGAGAGCGGCCCGTAGGTGGTTTCGAATCTGTCATCTGGCCCGTAGGTGGTTTCGAATCCGGCATCGGATGCGTAGGCGTGGGCGCTCGCTTCCAGCGCCCGCGTGTCCTGTCCCGTCGCCAACCCCACGGCTATCATGCCGTTCATGATGCCCTTGTTGTGCGTAACGGCGCGGGCCTTGTCAAGCCGGGCAAACCTGTACGCGTTTACGGTGTTTTTGGCAACCTGTGAATCGATGTCAAAGAACGCCTCTGCAGAACCGACGCGTCGCATGTGGTTGGAGAGTATGCGCAGCAACGCACGGCCGCCGGTTATCTCTTCTATCAGCGGCGCCACATGCTCGCACATCGTATTCACCGCATTGGCGCCCATGGCCTCGCCTGTATTTATCGTAATCTCCACCACCATCATGTCACTGTCAAGCGACTTGGAGAGCACCCCGATCACATCCATGCGGTCTGATATCGCATCCCTTGCGCGATTCATTATGTCGTCCTCCCGCACGCGTATCATCCCTCCCGCGTCCGAATCCGGGTTCATTATCTGGATCTGGCCCGTAACGTGTGGCTGGGAGCCGCGCGCCATAATGTCTTTCGCGGCCTTTGCGCCCGCGGATGCAGCGGCTATCACGGACGGCTCCTCAGTCACCATCGGAATCAGGAGGTCGCGGCCGTTTATGCGGAAGTTTGTAGCCACGCCCAGGGGCAGCGCGAATACTCCGATGGCGTTCTCCACCAGCGAGTTGGCCATACTCATGTCCAGGCCTGCGCGCAGCGCGCTACGGTTCTCCGAGTCAAGTCCCGTCATCTCCGACACGATGTCCAGTCTGTCGTCGGGGGTGCGCGCGTAAAATTTCGACAGCTCCGTTCTCTTTTTATCCATGCGAGGTATTGGTTTCTTGAATATATAAATAGGCACGCATCATGTCAATGCGGACTTGGACAGTGAGCGCAGATCGTCAATACAGGAGGACATTGCCAACGCCGAACATCAGATGAACCGGTGCCTGAAATCCTCGAAGCAGGCTGCTGATTCGTATACCGCCGAGTATGATCGACAGCGGGATGTCTGGATGCAGAAAAAGCGGGAGTTGGACAATGCGGAGGACGACCAACGGGAGAGACTACAGGGGATCGTTGACGACGAATTTAACGAGATGCAGAGCCTCCAGGCGCACAAGGATCAGAGTATCGAAGATTACAAGCTTGAATATGACAAGTGGCGGCGTGTCAGGGAAGGTAAGAAGCGGGAATTGGAAGAGCTGGATTGAAATCAGCCGCCTATCTCATGTCACGAATTCGCACTAGAGGGTTTGAGAAATTTTTTTGCGTGTCCATACCACGAATTCGCACCAATACCCGCCAACAATACTTGAACTTGTGGGTCCTGCTTCCCTCCCCCCTCCCCTCGTAGCTCCCGAATTCGCACTAGCACCATGGAGCTGAAACATAAATGAGGCCTACCATACAAAAAACCGTGGCAAACTCAGTCCTATTTTATGGGGTCCACTCCAGTTTATGTTGATTCTAATCTGGCCGCTCCATTGCACTAAGTAATTCTAATGCATCATCCCAACCTGTTTTTGCATATTTATCAAGAATATCCAGGCACCTTTTTCTGTTATCTGAGGATAGAAAGTGATACTGAAATAATTCGGTCAATATTTTTACCGATTTTGTTGCAAGAATTGGTTGATGTATAGAATATCCTTGAATTTCCTTATCAATTATTTCCTCCAAATAATCTATGGTATTTTCAGGTATCAAGTGCCAAAATTTTTCTAAAAATCCTACAAGATCTTCGAGCAATCTTGGATCAAAAGGGCGCTTGTACACTTCTGAGGAAATCCGGTCCAAGTGTCTCTCGATCTTCTTTACAAATTTCTTATTTTCAACAGAGGCGTTTTTTTCAAAAGAATTTAATGTGAAAAAAGCGGCCTTGTATCGCACACCATGATCTGGATCATCTAACAAGCGATACAATAGATCCAATGATTGATCTTGAAATTCGTCCTTGAACAGGTATTCTTCCTTTAATCTAAAAGGAATGCCGCTACGAATTTCCGGGGAGAATAACTTACAGTTGACGACTTTATCAAGTAGTTCTATGGCCTTCTCTTCCTTTTTATGAAGCGCCAAATAAATCAAAAAGTTTTCAATTCCTTCCATTTTTTTATTGTTTGTTGATAGTGTGATCAACATGTTTGAAACTATTATTGTGGCGTGCGCGGGATTCTCATGTGCAACAAATCTTAATGCATCCCGCAGGAAAAATTGTATCCTTGTATCTGGATCTTTACTGTATTGTCGGGTTATTGAATATGCCAAATCATAATTATAGTAGAATAAATAGCCAAGGCAGTCGCACACTTCTCCCCTGACTTTGTTTATTGGATCGTCTGCCAATTTTTTTACTATGGGAACAAGTGTTTCGTCATTGGAATGTAACAGTAATCGAATCAGACATTTAGCTACTAATCCTCTAGTTGTTGTGTGATATGTCATGAATAAACCTTCGTCATCCTTTGCGTCATTCTGAGGATCCGGATCATCCTTGTTTTGAACTAAGAATTTTCTGATAGACTGGAATTTTGATTCGTCCAATTCTTCTGTTTTTTTGCCAAGATATTCGGTGATTGCTTCTAGCAGCTCTATTTTTTGTCCAGGTTCTAATTCTTTGTCCATATAGACTGCTATGACGTCTTCTGGGTCTGGTTTTGTGTCTGTTGTGTCTTCAGACGCTTTGACGATCTCAACACTAGATTGAAAGGGAGGTTCATATTCTAAGTCAGTTTTTGGGAAGGTGCTCAAAATTTCATTATGCTGTGGTTGGAGTACGTTTTTTGGGAATTCTGATAAAAAATCGGCTTTAACCTCAGCTAGAATTCTTTTGCTCTCTTCGTTTAGTTCTTTATTGGTTAATTTAATGCCCATCACTAGATCCAGTAGTTTTTTAATTTGATCTTGTTCCAATAACGGACAAATCTCCTTGATTGCAATTCTGACATTTTTCCTTAAAGTTAAAATTTCATAGACCAAGGGGTTCAATATAATCTGAAAAATTGTATCTTTGAACAAATTTTTTCTATTGACTAAACATTCAAGCAGTATTGAATGGATCGTGGCAAGTCTGGTTGATCTGAGAATGGGCACTAATTCAATTATTTTTGGGTCTGGACAACCTTTCAAATAATCTATTATGTGATGGAGGATCTTATTTTCGTCACGTAAATCACTGGATGATTCTTGAAGCCAGATATATCCATAATCTTCTATCACATCGCCTTGATTCTTTAATTCTTTACTCCTGAGAGTCTCAAAAACCCTGATGACTGAAGCAATCATCTGAGCAGGATTTTTACTCAACAGTTCGGGTAATAGTTCCCCAATTCTCCAGATAATCATGGAATTGTCTTGTCTCTTGGTACTTGTTAGGCCTAGTGTTCCATATGTGTAAAGCGGGGTTTGTTCTGTGGATGTTTCAACATACGTAAACAGGTTGCAGAAGACATCTGGAACGATCTTTGGAACAGTCTCAACTAATTTTGGCAGGCATTCAGCTATTCCACTTCTAATGTTTGTATCATCACTAGAAGATAACTCGAGTAACCATTCTGCTTTGCCTTCTGCGTCAATTTCCGATGACAGTTGCACGGCTTCACGTTTTAACCTACCATGTTCGTTGTGCGTAACAATCAATTGTAATAATCTGAAAATCTGTTGGTGATTGTCGGTAGATCTTATTATTGATTTTAGATAGCCTACAATAAACCCACCGTTGACATTATTGGTTGATGACCATTCTACAAAAAATGAATCTTTCCACCTGCCAAACCAAAAAATGTTCTGGTGTTTTTTAATCTCCATTAGGAAATGTCTTTGAAGTGCAATATCTGTGGCAAGAAATCCTCCTAAATCTAGAAAGTCTCGATCGTCATCTTCATTGATTTTGGCAAGTGCTGTAATGGCTGAGATTTTCCAAAAATATTTTAACCTTGAATGAAGTATTTTTATAATTACATCGATAGCTTGTTTAGGATTCCTTTTATTTAAAATGGAAAGTGCAAAAACAATCGTAGGCCGTAAAAATATGTTATATTCGTCTTCTTGAAGGTAATCTATAAATTCATTGTGCTCGGATAAAATAAATTGAGATAGGACATAATCTAAGTATGCATGATGGAAAAAACTTATGGTGCTGCCTGGACTGCTCTTCGAAATTATATTTCTGCTAAGAACTTCTTGCATTGCCTGAGCGTTACCAAAATCGTTATAGGAGATAGAGATTCTTTGTGCAGATGACATTGACTGTACAATTTTGTACAGTGTATTTCGTACTTCAGACTGCAATCCTAATCTTTCAACATACGCATTCCAATGCTTATCGTATAACTCGATTTCATTTTTGATGTTTGTAAAATCTGCATCTGGTGATTTTTTTAGTATTAACGATAAGAGTTGTAGGTGTAGCGGATTGCAAAGAATGTTTTTTAATTTATAGGAAATTTGGGGTTTGCCCAATTCTGCTAGAATCTCATCAAGTTCTTCCATTTTAAGTAGTTCCAATCGGTATTGTTTCCCCCAATCAGTTGTGTTAATACTTGGAGAATATTCATAATCATAGCTGCGTACTGACGTAATAGTTTGTACTTTGTTGGTTCCCCAAACATTTTTTAAGAATTGCTTGAAAATATTCATAGACTTTTCGTTTCTACTTATGGCATCCAATGAGTCAAGAATTATTATTAGTTTGTTTGATTTAGTTGAAATTTCTTGTATTAGTTCAATGAAATTAAATTCTGAAATTATGTTTTTGTTCAGATCTTCCAATGAATTTATCCCCAAATAATCGTCACATCGTAAAAAAAGAACCGAGTGTTGTTCTGCCAATTTTTTATATAATTGACACATAAGAACACTCTTCCCAGAGCCCTTTTCTCCGGTAACAACAATCCTATCATTGTCTTCCAAGATGCTCACTATTTCATAAATATGATTAGATCTGGTAATTGTTCGATCGTTTATTGTCTGAGGAATACTTTTGAAAGTCCCTCTGCTAACTGAACCAATTTTTTCTTTAATCACAGTATGCATGTCTTCTCTTCTAGAATGCGGGGGGCTTTTTATTACAAACGATTCACTTTTGTTAGGTGTGCCTGCATTTTCATCTGGGGCCCGAATGTTAATAGGAATTATTCTGGATTTTGTGTCAAATTTTAATTCAATAAACCATTTCTGGGAGGATGTTGTTGGGATAGGAGATTTTGGTAGTTCAAACTTGATCGCAAAATCCCCCCTATCGGGGGCTATTGATTGCATCCATTGTGTTTTGATAGGTGGGTAACCATTTTGTTTCATAGGAATATGCAGGCCTACAGTTCCCACTAGAGCGTTTTGTACATTTCCAGAAATTTCCACTGTCTCTTCTTCTGTATAGTCATATTTGTCTAAGTTAGCTTTTAATTGAATTTTGTTTCTTTCCAAAGCTCGTTTTTCTAAATTTTCTTTTCGATCATCTATGGAATCATAAACTTCATCCAGCCATGGACCATACTTTTCATATAGTATGAATTTCTCATTAGTGTCTACCCACGGACATTTTCTTTTTAGCTTGGTATGAAATGTTTCACTTATAATTACTATTGTTAAAATATCTCTTTCTTTACAGAATTTATATTCCCATTCTACCCAGTCACTTCTAGTTACTCCTGGTTCTAAATTTACAAATAACACATCAGTTTGAACTAGGAATTTTAGAATTTCTTCTGGGATGTGCTCTCCAGCTCTTATCGCGTTTTCTGAAAGAAAAGCATCCATTTCAAGATCAGTACCAACTAATAAGTACTTTTGAATTTGTTTCCCTACATGGGTTCCACTCATTGCAGTATGTGAGATAAAAGCTTTGGCTTCCACGTATTTTCTTTGTTGACATAATATTAATAAAATTTATGATTTGGGAATGCTGTTAAATCGACTGACGCTTTCGTGCCGCATGCAGGAGCGGACGCCAAAAAAGCCGGCTTAAAACAAAACGCGCACGATTGCATGTGGTGACTTGTATGCGTCTTGAGGCAGAAACGGCGGGTCCTTCCGGGCTCCATCGTGCGGTACGCTTGGTCGGAACCGTGTGTTGCAAGGACGCGTGGGGTGTATAAGTTGGCGGAGCTCTCCGAGGTGTTGATTTTCCGGGACTATTCGGGCTGGGAGGAGCCCGCGCTGACCACCCCGTTCGGGTTTATGTCGCTGCGCAACGTGGCGGTCTTGGGAGTGTTCGGACTGGTGTCCGCCGCGCTCTACTGGGCGGTGGTGCCTGACAACGTGGAGATAACGCGGGACTGGGCGTTGGTTTGCACGGCCCTTGTGCCGCTGGCGGCGGGGACTGTACTTGGAATCATAAAGACGCCGTACGGGACGGCGGACGTTATACTGCTTGCAGTGCTGTCGCTGCTCGCGGCCCGTCTCCGGGCAAGGACGGGCGGCGGCTGGATGCATAGGACGCGCAAAAGGCGGCGCAAGGCAGGGGCGCGCGCAAAATCCGGCGTGCTCGGGTTCCCGCGCCGGCTTGACATCGATACTGCAAAAAAGGACGAACGCGTCCGTGAGATCACGTGCGCCGATTTGGACGAGCTAAAGTCCGTGCGCGTCACTATACACGGCGGTGACGGCGCCGTGCTGGGCAACAGGCTAGTCCGGTGCTATCTGGACGACGAGCTGATAGACGCGCTGCGGACGTCCGCGGAGGGCGCGCTTGTGCTGCATGTCAGGCCCGAGCGCGAGGGTTCTAGGGTTCTTACCATACGGGAGCATGAAGGCGGTGCAGTCCTGCTGCGCAGGACGCTGCAGTTTGTGCGCCGCGCCGGGGCCGGTGGCAGCGGTAGCGGCAATAGCAGGTGATCGGCATGGGCATCTACCGCGTCAGGATATACGGAAAGACGAAGGCCGAGCTGGAGGTAGCCGCGGACGGGACGATTGTCTGCACCGGGGACGGAGGCTCGGCAAGTCACTTTTTGGTGCCTCTGCGGGACTTGGTATTTGCAGAGCAAATATCGCACGACACCGTACTGCTCAACTTTTTTCACGGCGGTGACGCAAACTCGCTGGTGCAGGTTTCCGTGACCTCCGGGAACTGCGCCTCCATGTTTGGGGAGATCATGTTTGCCGTGTCGGCATCGCCATTGTCACTGGTTGAACCTAAAGACCCTGCCGCTCTCGGTGACGATGGAGACCGTGCCGCCGTCAAGGGCCGAGACGATGCGGACTAGACTGCCCACGCGCAGCTCGTCGACGGGCCCGTCACTGTCCCGCATCAAGTACGCGCCGTCCCTGACGCCGTCCACGTACAGGTGCCTTATCCTGATGTCCTTTGCGCCGGTGTTTATCAGGTCCGCCGTGGCCGGCTCGGCGTCCGTCATCTCCACCAGTATGAGGTGCTCTGCTGCCTGCGCCTTGTAAATGTCAAGCCTGTCGCCGTACGACGCGATCCTGTCCCCGACGTCGTCTGTTGCGCCTTGGTACAGCGCCGCAAAAAAGACGCCGACCACGCCGAATATCAGGACGTACTGCACCATCTGGTTCACGGCGTGACCACCTCGCAGAGCGCGCTGCCCCCTCCACTTTGGGCTATCACCCTTGCAGGCCGCAGGCGGGACCCGTCGTCCGCGTCCGTCACTACAAACTCCAGCACCGCGGTCTGGCCCGGCTCCCAGACTATATGGGACGAGGCGGCCGGCGTGCTGTTGGCGCCCGCCATGACGCGGTACTCGCGTATCGGGTGGTCGCCCGTGTTCCGTATCGTCGCCTGAACCCAGTACGCGCCGTCGGATATCTCGCGCATCTCTATCCATGCGGTGCATCCTGCCTCCTGCATCGCGTCCTGCGCGCCAGAGAACCACGTCGCCAAGGCGCCGGCGCCCACGACTGCCACCGAGACTAGGATCAGAACCTCGATCATCCCGGATGTAGCACGCCTCCGCTGTTGCTGCTGTCGCCGCGTCACCCCTGCACCGCCTTTGTGTTAAAGTACCGCTTCGCCTCGTCGCCGGTGGCCTCGAACCTGAGGTATACCGCGTTGTCGCTCGTCTGGAGCAGCCCCATCCCGGCCCGGAAGTTAGTGACGCGCTCCATTTCCGATTCGGTCAGCCCCAGGGCCGCGCCCATGACGCGCGCGGCCGACTGCGACATCTGCATTATTATCTTGGTGTCGAACAGCTCGGTGAGCCTGGACTCGTCGTCGAGCGCGCGGTCCATGTCGGAGAACTGCTGCGTGGACACGGCGAATATCAGCGACCTCTTGCGGCCCTGCCGCGCCATCTCGCCTATCTTCCTGATGCTGTGGTTGATCTTGGTCATGCGCCACGCCTCATCCAGCAGGACGAACTTCCACTGCCTTGCCGGCAGCTCGTTTACGCGCCTCCACGCGTACGCCAGGATCAGCAGGATCAGCAACCCCTCGTACTCCTGCCCGTCCGTCCTCCTCAGCGACACGATCATTCTGTCTGAAAACCTGGGGTTACCGCGGAAGATGTGGGAGACGCCGCCGCGCACCAGGTCGGCCAGGTACCTCCTTGAGGCCTCGGAGCTTGCCTCGTACAGCCCGTCTATCGAGCGTACCGCATCGCAGATGCTCCTCCACTCCCTTCTCGTCTGGTTGGGCGCGTTGGTGGCGGCCCCCAGCAGGTCTGCCGCCTCCACTGCAGAGCCGAGCATGGCAAACGGGTCCAGGCCGTACTCCCGCCCCGGGCTTATCTCCACCCTGTCTAGCCCAAAGTACTCGGCGTGCTCCGCGTACTCGCCCTGCGGGTCTATCACGATACACATGGTATCGGGACGCTTTTCCAGGAACCGCTTTAGCAGTATCTTGTTTGTGAACGACTTGCCGCTCCCGGTGGTCCCCGCAGTGAAGACGTTGTGGTTCTTGCGTTGGTTGACGTCGTATATGACGGGGCCCTGCGTGTCCAGGTTCCTGCCGAGCGTAATGCCGTTTGGGACCTCCAGCATGTCAGACGACACGAACGGGTACAGGATGTACATGCTGTGGATGGCGCCCAGCCACGAGGCCCCGCCGCCCAATACAATGTGCCTCTGCCTGCCGAGGGATGCCGTGACGCGGACGTTCATCGCGCTTGTGTGGCGCTTGACGATGCGGTGCAATTCGCGGAGCTTTTGTCTTGATGCGGCGAACACAAACCCGTTGATCGTAAACGCGAATGCCGACGTGTTACCCAGCTCAAGCTCCTGCTTGAGGGCGCGTATGTCCCGGAGCTTTTTCTGGATGTCGGCCCTGTTTGTGCGCACTCCGCTGTATAGCAGTTCGCGGTTCTCCATCTTGCGGAGGGCGTCGTCAGGGCGGACCGGCGCCATGTGTATCTGGAGCCGGTGGAACGTGCCGAACACGTCGTGGACCCAGGCGGGCGGCAGGACGGCGGGGGCGCCGTATACGGTGTACGCCCTCCCGTACAGGGGCGAACCGTTTATCACGCAGGCAAAGTCCCGGGCCCCCTGCGCCGTGACCGTCAGCGCGTCGCGGGGTTCGTCGATTGTATATGAAAAGTTCAGCTTCTCAAGCACGTCGTCGAGCGGCTCTGCCGCGTCAAGCATGACTCGTAGCACGTCCATCTTGGCGCCGCTTGACTGGCCTCCGCTCCCGCCTCCGACGGCTATGGGCACGCGCTCAAGGGTGATGACGGCCTCGTGCTCCAGCATTTTAAGCACCTCGAAGAACTCTGACAGCCTGCGCCGCCGCTTTTCCTCCGGCAATATGCGGAAGTTGGTCGGGGTTATCGAGTATGCGTGCCCGTACGCTCGTCTGGGCGGCTCGTCAAAGAGGCGCTCGCGTATGATCTCCACGCGTACGATGCGCCATGCGGCTTTTAAGCGGATGTGTTGGGGTCACCCGCATGGGATGTGCCAGCATCCACAAACTGCAGAAGCCACAAAATCTGTGTCTCTCCAAATTTTTTCCGAGGGCGCTCTTGCAAACGTGAGCCAACTTCGAAATCTGCTCTTCTGGCCCCATCTTGGAGATGATCTAGCCGTCTGGGATCTCAAACTTTGTGTGCTTGGGGCGCCATGTGCAAGCATTCACCCCCCTCGCCATAATACGGGCAGGAGGTAACGGTCTCATTCCCATGCGCAGCCGGCGATTTGTAACGCGTCGTGCGGCAACGACGGGGGCCGTCAGGCCGCCATGTTGGCGCCCCTGCTACTATAGAGATATAAGCGATGTTCGCTGAGATGTTTAATGGATGGACTGTCTTACAGCCAGATTTGTGAAGAATCAACTAGTGTGAAAAAGCCAAACTGGTTGGAACATCACGATCATTTATGGGGGATCCCCGGCACCAAAAGCTTCGTATTCTATCCGTATGATATCAGCGAGACATACGAAATTGACCTGAATTCCAAGTACAATCCATACGGATACACCGTATTACTCGCGCCTCGAATTGATTCTGAATATAATCCACGGGTAGGCTTGGACAAAGGAACATACAAGGTATTGATACTGGAGTCAAATTACGACCCGGGAAAAATTGACCGTGGATGCTCTCTTCTGCGCAAAATGTTCAATCTATTCTTTATCAGAAAAGGTGAGAATCTAGATCAGCCGGAATAGCCTGAAAATCGACCAAAACCCTGAGATCCCGATGGAAGACGTTCTTACAATTGATTTCTAGAAATGGTGTGAGGCTAGGCCGAGAACATTGGGGGCAACGTTAGTAGCAGGATCAGGGCCGCCAGCAGAAACGGCACCACGGGGGCGGCCACCATCACTGGCCGCCCCTCCCCTCCCCCCGCTTCCCACCTTCTTGTGCCCACGGGCGTCGCGCGCAGCGAGAAGCCGCCCCGCCTGTTATCGATACGGATCACGTGTCTCTCCCACGGCCTTTTGTGGTGCGCCGCAAAGAGTGCGGCCGCCCGTTTGGAGACGCCCGCGGCCCCGCACGTGGAGAATGGCCGGCGCCCCGCGGCCGGGTGCCGGTACAGCCCCGCCACGTGCGACACGTTTAGCGCCACGTTGTATGCCACCACCGCAAACGCCAGCATGGTAATGCCGAGCAGGCCTGTCAGGACGGGCAGAAACGGCACGCCAAACGCCGTGGGCAGCGTGACCGAGACGACCAGCAGGATGATACAATCCCCGGAGGCTACGGCCCTGCACCTGTACAGCACCAGGGCGAGCGTGACACCTCCCGCCGTCCCGAACAGGGCTCCCGCGTCAGCCCACCCACCGTCCAGCAGGAACAGTATCAGCCCGGCGCCGCCCACTGCGGCATAGTGCCGGTCGTCCCCAAGCACGGTCCTATACCTGACGTCCGTATACGAGTTTGCCGCCAGCACGCCCATTACCATGAGCAGCCGGATCAGCTCAGTATCCATGTAAGAGTACGCGGCGTATCTCCTCCCCCGTGTCGTCGACCCATTTGCTTACCTCCAAGAGATCCCCGCGTATGGCGTCAAGCCGCGCCATGTCGCATGCAATGCGCCTGCGGCGCGACCTCGGGATCAGCCCGCGGCCGCGCAGACGGGACAGCGCGTGCTGGACGCGCCCCGGGTACACGGGCCAGTCCTCAAAAAAGTACTGTATGGTCTTGAGCGGGATCGTTGCGGTGCGCGCGCCGTCCGACCCGGGCCCCTCCCTCGTGCCCGCCATGCTGCGCGCGACGCCGTACACCTTTGCCAGCACGCACATCTCAAAGAACGTTATGCCCATATCATACGCCGCGGCCGACCAGCGGCCCACCGGCGTGACAGCAGGCGGGCCGTCCCCCGCCGCGCGCGATATGAGCCCCCTGCCCGCCATGCTCCTCACGTCCTCCGAGTCAATCCTGCCGACCCGCGTGCGGTGGCGCAGGGCCGCATGCATGTGGGCGATGCGCCTCGCGTCCTCCGGTCTTGTCCTGCCGCCCTGCATGACCCTCAGCTTGGTGATCTTGGTGGAGAATGAGCGCATTGACAGCCTGCGTATGATCGACGCGGCATCGCGGCCGCCGGCCTGCGACATCTAAACCCTCCTGTAAAACACAACCGCGCGCGCATCGCGGTGCTTTTCTGCAAACTCCGCAAGGCCTGCAGCCGCATCGAACTGCGCCATCTTGACGTCCGCGCCGTCTCTCTTGTCGCCTGAGAGCCCCAGCCACCTGCCTGCCTCCCGCGGGAACAGGTACGTCATGGTGGCGCCGGCGCCCTCCGGGTCAGCGTCCCTGAGGACCGTGACCAGCTTGCGGTCCTCCACAATGGAGACGCGCCTTGTCTTGAGGTCTATGAGGTATGGCGGGTGCTTGTCCGTGCCCGGGATTGCGATGACATCGCGCGCGTTCCTGATCAGCTGCTTGGCGCGCCGCACCTCTCCGGGGGATGGCCGCTCTCCGTCCGGCGTCACTACTTCGGGCTCCTCCTCCCCGCGGTATCTGGGGGAGTCTGAGATCACCTTTACCTCCTCGTAGCTGGGCCATGCAAAGCGGGCGTCGGTCACTGGGCGCGCCCTTACTAGCCCGGATATCTCCTGGGACAGCTCCGCTTGCATGTCGGGCCTCTGGCTTGATATGTGGTACGGGATATAGTACGGCAGTACGAACTGTGACAGCTTCGTGCCCAGAAACTCGCAGAGCCCGCCCAGTATCGCGGCTGCCTGGGGTTCTAGGTCGAGCGCAATGAACTTTTGATGCACGGTCCCGCCGCATATGCGCGACAGGGCCGCTGCCGCCTCCTCGCCCCCGTGGGCGGCCACGTATTCTGACACCCTCCGCAGGAGCAGCGGGTTGATCCCCGCGGGCCTGTGGTTGTACTCGACGTGCCTTACAAGAAAGTCCGACGCGTCGGCGCACTTTGTAACCATACATTTGATCGATTCCGCGCCTGCCGCTAGGGCCCCGCGGTACACGTCGCCGTCTGCCATCAGGTACAGCGTGCCGCCCACGCTGCCCACCCTGACTGCCGGGACCCTGCCTTCCAGGTGTGGTCGGCCTGACGCCGCCTCGTCAAATATGCGCCTGTACGCGTCCACGTGCTTTTGCAGCGGGACCGTAATGTCGAGCTCGTGACATCGTATGGACGCCGTGCTGACCTGCCGCAGCCGTCCCTGCGGGTTTCGTACTCCCGTCATCGCGCCCCGTACCTCCTCTTTGCTATGCGTACTGCGGCGCGCGCCGCCCGCGCCCGGTTGGGCTCCCTCTGCTCCAGTACGGGCAGGACGGCCCGCGCCTCGCGGGCCAGGGCCTCTGCGATTCGGGGCTCGTACTCGTATCCCAGGGACTGGATCTCGGTGCTCATGGAAAACGTGCCTGGCGGCGTAGGTCTGACTGCAGATGCGCCGTCGCTACCATCGGATGCGCTGCGCCCGGCCATGTCGAGAAACCCCATCCTGCGCAGTACGTGCTCCCCCGTCTCCTCGTCCACGTATGACGAGGCCTCCATTATGGCGTGCAGGTACGAGTGCGCGTGCTTCACCCCCAGCTCCATGCGTATGGCGTCCCGCAGTCTGGCCTCGTTTAGCGGGCAGCCCCACGTCCTGCAGACGCCGTGGAACGCGAGAACCAGGAGCTTTGCCTTTGTCATGCGCATGCCGGGCGCGCGACGCAGCCTCTGGTACCACGCCCACACGTCCCTGCCCGCGCCGTTTGGGATGCCGAGCTTTTGCGATATGTTGCTGACTGCCGCCATGTCGTTCCTGCGACGCACGAACCTGTCTGCCCGGAGCCTCGGGTTCGGCTTGCCGCCCACCTCCATCTCAAGGTACAGGTTGGTCTTGGTACGCGGGAGCGCCGCCGGGTCCGCGCACAGCTGCTGCTGGTCGTCCTTTCCTCTGACCACCCCGCACGCGCGACAGACGATCTCCCCCTCGTGGGTGGGTGTCTCATATCTGGCGCCGTGCGCGCAGGCACCCGCGGCCGTCTTTTGCCCCGCGGGGCATTCGGGGGATCCGTCGCGTACGGTGCGTTTTGGAACGATGGTACTCATACCCATAACGGTGACGCTTTTTGTATTTGATGTTTTTGTAATTTGCCGTTCTATAGAGGCAGATTACCGTATCATGCATTTGGCATACATGGCCCGCGGCGCCCGGGGCCGCGATATCGGGACAAACGTGCCGGGAGGAAAACGCACCCGCGGCCGTCTTTTGCCCTTTTACGCTTTCCGTATTTGTGACTGACGGTGCTGATTCGTAAGGTTGTTCAAAAGAGCGGAGGGTCGTGGGGCGTGAGCCTTCCCGTGGAGCTCGTAAGGGAACTCGGATGGGAGAAGCACACCTACGTCTACGTCCAGAAGACAAAGGGCAAGTCCCTGGTGCTGCGGGCCGTGCCGGATGTCGCCGCCGCCGCTGTCCCGGACAAGTAACACGCCGCGGGATCCGCCGCATGTAGCCCTGGGTGATTCCGGGCGTGCGGGTTTTGATAAATGCAGTCCTGGCCCGTGTCTGGTAATCTCCGCCGCCGCCACCGCCGCCACCGGGTGGGGGCGCTTGGCACCGCGCCTGTACGTCATGTCAGGTGCGCACGCCCGTTCTGGCACGAACGCGAAGGGAACCCGAGTCGCGCCCGGGGCGGTCCGCCTGCCCCCTTCACGCAGACCCTGGTTACCCGGTAACAATCATAGTGCACTATGATTGTTACCGGGTAACTGATCTGCGGCGCCGGCAAGCGTTCACCTCCTCTTGCGCGTCATGCCCTAATTGTGAAATTTCCGTACAGAATAAGCGGATCTAGGCAGGCCGGCGGGGGGGGGGGAGGGGTAAACGTTTGCCGGCGCCATGATGCGCGGCTCTTGGGCCTGCGGCACCAGACGCGCACCCGAATCTGAAAATCCGCACTTTTAACAAAAAGAGGCCTTGCAGACAGTGAGCCTACACCCCGCCGTCACACGCACATGGAAGGGGGCGCCCGTAACGCCCGGCGCCCCGGGCCGCCGCACCACCCTGTTTCCTTTGCTTTTCACCTGCGCGGCCGCGGCCCTGTTATGTCTTGGGGCGGCCGGGGCCGCGGGGGAGGCCGTCCCACCCGCAGCCGATCCGGGCACGGGGCCCGGACCGCGCGGTGACGGGCCATCTACATCTACATCACCACCACCACCAGAACCGTCGCCGACTTGGCGCCTAGGCGATAACCTCACAGAGGGCGACTCCTACACGTACGAAATATGCAACAGCGTGCACGCATATGAGGCGACCTATCCGAACTCCTGCTATGTGCTGCGCATGGACTTTGTGTACAGGATGGTGCACCACGCGTACGGCCCCGTCTGGGTGGTAGACGTGGGTTTTGGCAACAGGAGCACCGTGATGCTTCTTGATTACCATACGATGACCGTGCACCCCACGTCGGCGTGGGACGTGTGGCTGGCGGACTCCATCCAGAATACTGTACTGCACCTTGCCCCGTACGGAGAGCAGGGCCTGGAGGTGGGGGCGTACTGGGGGGAGATCGACGCGTACTTTTACAGCGTGCCACTCTCGATTACATCGCGGGCCGGCGACAGGTCCGTGCTCGGGTATGACACGGCCGCAGAGTCGCGGACTGTCATCATACCCGGCATGCCGTTTCCGGAGTACAGCAGGTGGCACGACCCGCGCAGCATATCCGAGGATCCGAGGATCATGCACGAGTATGAACTTGTCAGGTGAGCGCTGTTATCATGAACCCAATCATAGTCATCGGGATGGTGTCGATGATCGCGCTGGGGCTGTACGGCATACACGCCGGGCTGGCGCAGCAGGCCGAGCTCGGGGAGATCCAGCGCGACATGCTGGAGAGGGCGGGGGCGTCCGATCCGTCCGCGTCGTCGCCGCACGTGCGCGGCGAGATCCACGACGGCGCGCACGTAGTAATCACCAACAATATCGCGAAAGACGTGACCGTGATCCAGCTCCGGGGCTACGAGAACGGGACGCTGTCTGACGCATGGCACGTCAACTATACGGTGCCCGCGTACCGGGCGCAGAACCTGACGGACACGCCCCTCCCGGGAGGCATGGCGGCCCTGCTGGGCGACGAGGACTACGCGTTCCGGGGCGTGACGGCGCAGGGTGCGGTATTCGCGATTGAACGGGCCGCCCCCCCGGCGCCGGCCGCCCCCGCAAACTCGTTCGGGCACGTGGCAGTCATGAGCCTGGACGGGGGCTCGGCAAGCCAGAGGGGCGCCGACACTGTAATTGCGTACCACCATTCTGACAGCAGCATATACTGCAAGGTCCTGTTCTCAAAGCCCGGGGAGTCGTGGTACGCCAGGTGGGAAAAGCACATCATATACAACGGCCCCTTCCTGGTGTCCGACGGCGGGCTCGGTGGCGCGACGCCGAGGCCCGCCGGAAGTCCCGTATGGCACTACTGGGAGGCGGGCGAGAAGATCAAGCCGGGCCGCCACCACCAGTACGAGCCCTGCTCCAGCTTCGGGCACGACCCGGGCGCGCCCGCATACCCGGCGGGCATCATACCGCTGCAGGGCCATCCGGGCGTGTTCCAGCTGGTCAGGAGCGACGCGGACTATGACGTCGGCGTGGTATTTCCGATAAGCGGTAGTGTGACGGCCCCGTATACGGGCAAGATGGCGATCCGCGTTGAGACCACGTACGCGGGGGCGGCCGGCGCCGCGTACGACTTTGATGCGGACTTTCGCTGCACGGACAACAGGGCCCACTCGACCAGCCCGTGCGACTGCCTCTCCGAGTTCCACGATACCGTGGACGACAGGCTCAGGTCGTGGGAGGAGACCATGCCAAGGCCGACGTTCTCCGCGTTTGTTCGGGTGCAGAACGACGGCCGTACAGTCCAATCCGCCTCGCTGGGGACGGGCGCGCCCGCCGAGTCCTTTGCAAGGGACGTGGAGCTGGCAAGGACGGGCTTTGAGACGTACTACTACAACTGCCTGTACCGACTGACCGGGGACATAGAGGCCGCGTGGACATACGGCGGCCAGTTGGACGGGTGGCTTGAGGCCGACGTGGAGGCCGGAGACGTAGTAACAATCGATGGCAAGATGTCCATGTCGTACAGCCCCGACGGGTTCGCGGACGGCATGCCGGCCTCGTCGCACGTAGGCGTGGACGTGGGTGATACCATACTTACGGTGGGCAGGCTGAACGAGTAGCGGCCAGGCCGCGGGCTGCGTTACTGTGTCAGTCGGACATCGTCACATCTCGAGTACGTGCCACGCCGCACGTTGTTTTCATCTTTGCATCTGCTCCCCGCACACTACGATCGCTGCATGGAACACCCTGAGAGCGCACGTCCGGATACATACCAAGAAGCCGTCCAACTTTTGTGAATCATGCCTTGTTTTTATGGATTGTTAAGCGAGGCACCGGTGCGAATTCGTGACATACACGCGACAAACCGTCCATATCACGAATCCGCACCAGTACCGTTTGGATGCTGATTTATATGACGCAGAATGAGTGGGCATGCAATGACTTCAAAAAATGTAAAAAAATCTATGGCCGTGACCTCAGTGCTCCTGGCAGTCGTGTTACTAATTCCACCCGGACTAGTTAATGCTCAAACTACGCCGGGAGACATACAGGATGAAACAGAAGTGCCGTATACATTGGCCAACATAACGCATTCGTTTGATATCATGGAAGAATATGTCATTTATGACGTAAACAAAACCATGACATTCGATCTAGCTAGCGCAGTGCAAAACCCGAATATATCGTTATTGGATATCAGGATTGCGCTGGATTTTGCAGATCACAACAACAAAATTATGAATGCGGTAGTGGGTCCAACAGGACAAGTTAATGAATTGCAGACACGGGATGAGCAAATATCTCATGCTATCAATGAGTTAGAGAACGGAAAATTCAGTGCACTTTTTGGTGAAAGTGGTCCTGTGGGAAATGTAAATGACGTTATTCCTACCAGTTACGTCTCCGTGCAGACTCCGATCATCTCGGCATTTGGCGTGAACGAGTACAACCACATACACGAAACACGGCGTGGTGACAATAATCCTTTGGCATGCGGTGGCAGCTTTTCGAAGCCACACCCACCCGCGGTACACACGAGAACGGGCAGCTTCACTACGGAATCAGCGGCCATTTCTGATCTGACATCTGACGGGTATCATCAAGTTCCTTCCTATGCAAGCCTAAATTACCCTGACGACTATGCCAAAGTCATTGACGCATACAATTGCAACAATGGTCCGTTTAGAACCCAGTCGATAGTATTCTATGATGACGATGATCGTGATTACAAACACAGCAATCACGATGTAGAGCCAAACCCGGAAATACTGAGCTATTTCTGGCCAAAACTGTGGTGGGGTTCGTATGTTCAGTGGTGGCACAACAACTTCTAAACCCATTTTTCTTATTCTTCTAATACCGTTGGCGATTATTGCCGTGATAATCTTGGCTATCAACTTTGAGATGTTTTATAACATCATAGTTTATGGAAAAATTTCTGGACCCTGTATGGGGCCCGGTGACTACGTGAGTGTGGGAGGCAGTCTGGATGATTTGGTGTATGACGAAAATAGGGGATGTTATCAAGAACCGGCACCCTGAAGGATCTGGGAGGAAGCGCGATCAGCGACAGTATGACTTGTTTCGGCAGTGCCTGCCCGGCCTCATTCTGAAAATTGTCAATGATCCGGACGGGCCGTACGCGTCCCGGCCAGTACGTCGTCCGTTAATGCCGACTCCGGTGCGCGTGCCGCCTTTTATCAGATTCGGAATCCACATGTCGTGAGATCGCGGCAGGCAGCGTACTTTTTGATGGCGATATGCGCCGCCGCGGTCTCCTTTCTTACCATTATGGACGCGGTCGCCGGCGGCGGGCACGCCGTCTCGTTCGGCGCAACCCCGGCGGATGCCGCGCTCTACCTGCATATACCTGACAAGATGATCGCGGGCCAGACGTACCAGGGGGTCGCCATATCCGACAGGCCCGCGCCATTTGGAGTGATGTCCGACCGCACCGTGCACCTGGCAACCGGATCCACGTCCGTCAGCATACCCGCCGCCACGACCATACCGCCCGGCATGAACCACGGCCTCTTTGAGATACGGGCGGTTCGGAGCGGCCCCGCAGAGGTGCACGCCGTCCATGCGGGCGACGTCGGGCTGGCGGGCGGCACCGTGTTCTCGCCGTATACGGGCCCCCGGAGCCTGGACTTGGTCATGCCGGGCAACCTGACGTCCGCGTCCGACATGACCGCGGTCGTGGTGATACTTGACGGGAACGGGTACCCCGTGCAGGCGGTCCGGGACACGGACGTCCGGGTGGTGGCATCCGGCATGGTGGGCGCCCCCCGGACCGTCTCCATAGCGGAGGGGCAGACCCACGCGGCGTTTCCGCTGCAGGTCAACGGGTCCGGCTCTGTCACGGCGGCGGCCGCGGGACTGGAGGCCGACATGGAGCACATAACGTACGACCGGGACGCGGTCAGCGTCCACGTGGCGACCGTGCCCGACGTGGTTCTGCAGGGGGGCGTCATACACTATGTGATATGGATGGAAAAGGGCGGGGATGATGATGGCAGTGGGGTAGGGGGCAGCCCCTTCCACCCGCCGCGCACGATACGCGGCGAGCTCCAGACCACGGACGTGGATGTGGTCCGGCTGACCGAGAACGTCCCCGCAAACAGGGACGCAAACTCCGACACGATCGTGGTGCGCAACGGCGTGGCCCAAGGCGTGGCCTATGCGGGACTGGAGCCCGGGCATGCCGTCCTGACTGTAACGATACCGGGGTACGGCGTCGCGTCCGCCCCGGTATGCGTCGGCGCGGTCGTGTTTGGCGATGCCGATGGCGGCGGCACCCAGCAGATCCTCGAAAACGGCACGGCGCGCGACACAGGCGCCGCGGGAGCCGGCGCCGCGGCGGCAGCGCCGGCGGCCGGGTGCGGTGACGGTACAGTCGAGACATTCCGGGAGTACGCGCAGCGCATCATAGACGAGCACGCCAGCGCCGCCATACACGGCGGGCACCAGAGCATCCCGAAGCTCCCGCGGGAGCTGCCGGACAAGCCTCCCGCAAACCACGTGCGGTTCTGGATCTATCCCGACGTGACCAGCCACGCCGCGCGCGGGACGGTCGGCTTTTACCACTTGGAGACGGAGACCGTCCACACGGTCACATACGACGAGAACGGCACGAAAATAGACACAGAGTCCGAATACACGCGGATGATTCCGGCAAGGACCGACTATCACCACGTGACGGTGGCCGCGCCGCACGGGGACATACTCGTACAGCCCGTCCACGTGGCCCACCCGACCAGATATACAAACGCGTACGACTTTCCGATATTTGCGGGCCGGGAAGGCGCGTACGACATCAGCGTGACCTCGGGGGGCCGCACGGACACCGGCACGCTCCGCGTGGCCGCCCCGTACGAGGCCGACTACCGCCTGCAGCTAGTCCCGGTCCACGCCGTGTCCGGCGGCGTGCAGCCGCTGTACGTGGCGAGCATTACGGACGGCAAGGGCCGGATAATAGACGTATACGACGAGTTCGGGCGGGACAGGACCATATCCGCGGCCTTTGGGGACGGCCGCGTCAAGGACGTGGCGGTCGGCACGCTGTCATCGTCGTCAAACACGGCCGTCATATACGGCGCAGTCACGGGGGAGACGGACGTGGTCGCCACGCTGGAGGGCAGCCCCGGGGCGGCGGGCCCCGCGCGCGGCACTGTCACGCCGGGCGGCGTCCCGGTCTCCATAGAGATGGCCGTGCCGTCCGTGGTGCACTCGGGCGAGGACTTTCCGGTCGCGGTCCACACGGTGGACCCGTTCGGGGTGCCGGTGGAGAGGGTGGGTGCGGCGGCATCGGAGGCAGGGAAGGGGGGCGCCAAAATGCACCCGGCCGCCGCGGCCATCGGATTCCTGCACAGCAACGGGACGGCGGCCGCCGTATCCGGCGCCGGCCCCCGTACCGTCGGAGTCCTGCACTCGCTGGGGGGCGGCATCCAGCAGGAGATAGTATCGTTTCTCAATTTCATGAACCTCACGGCCGACGCCCCGCCGCGGGTCGCCGCGGGCGAGCCGTTTGAGATCCGCGTGTCGCCGGTTATAACTACGGCCGCGGCGGGCGGCGTTCGCGCCCCGCCCGTGTCCTACGAGGTGGCCGACTCGCCCTGGCCCGTGGAGCAGACCGCGCCCGGCGTGTTCCGCGTCACCCCCACCACCCAGGGCGACGCCGCCATCGTCGTGCGGGGACACCTGGACGGGTTCGAGCCGGGCGCCGTATCCGTATCCGTGCACTCGGAGATGGCGGTCCCCCTGAGGGTCGACGCCGTATCAGACGACGGCAGCAGCGGACTAGAGGTGGAGTTCTCGCTGGGCAACGGCACCATGCTGGCCACGCCGTTTGAAGCCGTGCTGGGCCACCCGGAGCACCTGCGGTTCGAGTTTCCCGATGTCGTCGACTCCGGGTACGGCCTGTTTGACGTGAAATACGGCGGGGACGGGGGGTACCTTGCCGACGGGGACGGCGACGGCATATACGATACGATACGCGTGGGGCCCGGCGACGGCGCCATAACCATCACCGCCGTATATGAGAGGAGCGTGCAGGTGTTCGTGACGGGCGGCGCGGGCGGGGGCATATACCCGTACGGGGCCGACGTCCATGTGCGGGCGGAGCCGGGCGACATCCTGCCATATGTAATACCGGAGCGTCTGGCGTACTGGGAGGGGGCGCCCGGCAAGCCGTCCTCGTTTGTCATGCAGGCCCACCGCGACATAGAGCTGGTTGCGGTGTACGAGCCGGACTATTCGCGCGTGATGTATGCCGTGCTGGCGGCCGCGGCGGCGGCCGGAGGCTACGTCGCGTACAAAAGGGCGGGCCCGCGCATATCCTATACGATCGGCGGCGCGCTTGACGTGGTGACCAAGGGAAGGGACAAATGATGACACCGGATGCGGCCGGCGGCGCAAGGCGCGGCGGTGGCGCAAAAACGATCGCGGGCCGCGCGGGCCGCGCCGCGCTGAGGCTTGGCGCAGCCAGGAGGGTGCACAGGTACCTTGAGGGGCGCTACTCGCGGGACATCCCCCCCGCCGGCATCGCGGCCTCGCCGCGGCAGCGGGCCACGGAGTCGGTCGGCGCCGCGCTCCTCGGCGTCATACCGGCAGCCTGCGCCTCGGCGATCCTGTATGCCGTAACGGGGATGCCGTACGCGCTCTTGTTCCTGTCGGCCCCCGCGGCCCTGCTCTTTATGGGGGGGATGGGGCTCCGCGATATCGCGCGCAAGCGGGCGGCGGGCGCGGACTCGGAGCTCTTCTTTTTTGCCATATACTGCGACATAATGGAGAAGACCGGCCGCGGGCTGCACGGCGCCTTTGAGGCGCTCGGGGGCGGCGCCGCCGGTTCAATGTTTCCCGCCATGCATCGCGAGTCCCTGGCAATACGCCGCGAGATGCGGGTGTTCTCAAGGTCGTTTGCAGACGTGCTGCACGACCTAGGCGCGGCGCACCCGTCTGCAGCGTTCCGGGACTTTGTGCGCGGCTATGCGGTATCGCAGACCACGGGGGGAGTCGGCACCTCCGCGTACCTGCACGAGAGGCTCCGTGAGTACCATACGGCCGCCAAACAGCGGATGGACGCGTACGCGTCGACTGCCGAGATGCTTGCGACGATCGGATCGTTCGGGCTGGCGATGTTTCCGATATTTGTGGTGGTGGGCGGCATCATGATGGACCGGTACACGCTCCTGTTCCTGTGCGGGTTCGGCATCCTGGCGGTGCCCGCCGTCACCGTTATGCTGGTGTCAAGGGCCGCGGCGGCGTCCCCCGTGCCGGCGGGCAGGATACCGGTGCGCAGGGTGCCCGTGGCGGCTGCGGGCGCCGGGGGCGTCGCCTGCCTCCTGCTTGGCATGTCCTGGTGGGAGACGGCCGCAGTCCCGCTTGTCGTATGGTGCGCCGCAAACCACTGCATGTCCCACAAACACCTCACGGGCATGTCGGCCTTGGAGGGGTCGGTGCCCGCGTTCGTGAGGGACATCAACCAGAAGATGCGCTCAAACCCGAGCTTTTTTGCGGCGTTCGTGTCCGCGGAGGGGATGGCCCCGTATACGGAGCAGTTCAACGGCGTCCTGCGCAAGGTAAAGTCCCGCATACTACTGGGAGTCGAGATATCTGTCGCGCTGCAGGACGTGCGCACGGGCTCGTGGCTTGCCGACTGCGTCATGGCTCTGATGGCGCGTGCGGCGCGGGGCGGCTCCGTGACGCCCGCCGTGCTGGACCGGCTGGCGCTGTTCGCGTCGCACCACGTCGAGACCAAAAAGGAAATGTCGGCCAAGACCGCGACGCCGCTGATGACCGGGTACATGGGGTCCGTCATCGTGGTGATGATGATCATGATGATCCCGGTGATGAGCTTTGACCAGTTCGCCGCGCTCGACGCCCTGGCGGGCCCCACCGCAGCGGCGCCTGACGCCTCTTACTTCGGGTACGACCTGGGCGTCCTGCTTGCGGAGATGAACCTGGTGCTTGTCGTGGTGGGGGCGTTCTGCTCCATGGTTTTGGTCTCGCAGATCAGGTACGCGACCATACTGCACAGTCTGCACACGGGGGCGCTGCTGGCGGCGATAATGTGCATGCTGTACTATGATCGGCTTGCGGGCGTCGCCGGGGTGCCGGCGCTGCCGTTCTGATGCCGCCCTCTCTGCCCCCCCTCCGGCGGCGGCCAATCCGCGCCGCCGCGCATTATGCGCAGGGGGGCCGCCCGGCCTGAGGCACGCCGCCCCTTCCACGCGCGCCCCGGCGCTCCACCCGGATCCATGCGCCCTTTTATCCAAACCAAACGGCACGTAGCGTGAAGAACCAACCGCGCCAGGCCATCTCCGGAATGATCGTCACCATAATACTGATCGGTATTGTGGTGTCGATCGGGGGCATCCTGGCCACCACCACCACCGACATCGTAACGACCGGACTGGTCCTCGATGCGGTGGAGATAAAGCGGCTCAACATCCAGAACACGGGCACCACCTCGTACATCACCGGCATGATCAAGAACTCGGGCAACACGGACATCAGCAACGCCGTGGTGATAGTCACGCTTGACGTCAACGACGACACAGTGGATGAGGACGACCTGTTCATAGCCGAGTTTGAGCCCGCGGGCATACACTCCGGGGTCACGGCGACCGTAAACGAGAAGATCTTCGTCGGGGACACGGAGGACCGCTCGGCAAACCAGACCGCGAGCGCAGAGAACGACTCCTACCACCGGCTCACCATCGGCCAAAAGTACCTGGTTGAGGTCAGGGCCGACATCGCCGGCGGGGGCCAGTACTCCCAGACCAAGGTAATATCGCCGCAGTAGCCTGCGGCACCCCCCCTTTTCTTCTTTTTTCCTGATGGGCGGAAGCCCGCAGTATGCAAATTCGTATTGGCCAGACGATGTTGCCAATGCGTGGATACGGATCCGGTTGGTTCGGGTAGACTATGGCCGTGCAGCGTCGGTGTGTGGTCAGCGTACCGGGTACACGGAGTCGGGGTTTTCCCTGAGAATCCTTGATAGCAAGCGAGCTATGGTGCGCGTCGACCTGTACCATGCATTCTCGTCGTATCTTTCTGCAGGCGCGATGCCTGCATGGGTCGGATCGTCAGGCGAAGGCATGTGTTTTATTCTGACATCCACGTTTCCGTGTTTGCGTACGTACTGCACGACGCGTCCCGCATTGAAGACGGCAAACCGTCCATTCGGGTTTGCGCCAAATCTCTTCTTGGCAAGTATCTTCCTGATCTGCGCAAGTCCCTCCTCCACTCCGAGATCGTCGGGTAAGACGTTGACGGAAAGATAGTGATCGGTAGACCGAACCCAAAAGGCGTCTGCTTTTGGTATGCCATGCTTGAGGGTGCTCGGACCGCAGTATCTGCCTAAAAAGGCGAGATGATTGACGTCCGTCATGGCTCACGCCGTGCAGTTGACAAGCGGCATGATCTTTTTGAGCATGTCGTCGGGTGCCATCGTCCCCTCCTCACGCGCCCTGAGGGATCCGGTATCTTGATCTATGTCCAAATACATGAACCAGACATCCCCCGACGGCAGGAACTGGACTTCCACATCGCTGTCCTTTGTAAATTCCCAGTCCCCGTGCACGTGCCCTTCGGGGTTCATTGTAATTCCGGTCTCTGGCAATTCCTGATGGTGCTTTATCAGAAAGGACACGAGCGACCTTGCAGAGTCCGGATTCATCGGGTCGGCGTCGTTCTCCAGCGGGAGTTTGTGCAGGTATGATATGCGGTCCGCGACCTCTCCGAGCCCCGCGCGCCTGGCCATGTCGATGACCTCGGGCACCGTGCATGCGGTTATGGTAGCCATGATTAAACAACCTCCGCGCTGCAATTTATGAATATCTGTTTGTAGTTTGCGGGATTCGGCAATCCTGTCGGGGCCGTATGGCGCGGCGGCCGGCACCAGTACGTCCGTGTCCGCTGGGCGCTCGGCCGGGAACGCGCGCCCTTCTGGAAGCCCGCGCCCGGGCAAGGTTCACCGGCCAATCTGCCGGATCACCTCGTCTGGCACGAGGCCGTGCCCGTGGAGGACCCTGGCCTCGGTAGGGGTGAGCGGGGGGTCGTTTCCGCCCCTTATGGTGGCCTCCTTTGAGTCGTGGAGGTATCCCAGTATGGACGCGGGGTCCACCACGTCAAGCCCGATCCCCGTTGCGAGCCTGTCGCGGGGCCTGTACCGCTTGACTACCATCTCGCGGTCTATCATCGGCTCCAGCATGGTCGGGATGAAAAACCCCTGCTCGTACACGGGGTCCGCAAACGCGTCGCCGCTGACGTACGGGTACCCGTGGAAGAACCGCACATGCTCAACGGGTATTCGGTACGCCCCGGTCTCCGGGTCCGTCCCGCCCCCGCGCACGGGGGCCTTTTCAAACCTGCCGCTCATCCAGTAGCGGTTGAACGTGTACGCGTACCTGCCATCAAGCCAAGAGTCGTTCCAGCATACGTGGTCCTCCACGCCGTCCGGTATGCGCACGGAGCGACTGCATGATACGTTATGCGCGTAAAGCTGGAGCCACTTCCACATCTCTGCCGCCTGTTCGTCGCCCCTCTTCTCCGCGGTACGCATCTGCTCTGAGGCCCACCTCTCGCGGTTATCGCGTATTTTCCTCCTCTGCTGATCGGTAAATATCACCCTGCTGACGCCGTCAAGCGAGTAGTTCCTTGTATAGTCGTGCCTTTTGCGGATGTCGCGCACGATGTTCTTCGCGCCCCACGCCTTGAACTCAAAGTCAAACAAGCCGGAGCCCTCGGGCCACTGCACCCTTATCTTTCTGAGCCCGCCTGCCTTTATACCGGCCATCTGGCTGTGGAACCTGTGAAATATGATCCCCCTCTTTTTGATCTCTATTATCAGGGCCCTGCTGGTGACGTGCAGCATTCCGCCGCCAAACCTCGTGCTTACCCTGTACTGGGACTCCAGCACCTCGCCCCTCTGCAGTATTATCGGCATGCTTTGTGTACGGTATAGTACCTTATATGCTTTTATCACCGGAAATTTGTTTCCCAATTCACACATCCGCGTCCGCTGGGTTCCTACAAACTACGACATGGCGTGCCTACAGGTGTAATTAGGAAACAAAGTTTTGCGGGGATGCTGTTTCCAATTCGTGAATTGTGAGTGGCAACAGAGATAAGCCCCGCACTTGAGCTGATTTTATTGGAATGGATTGAGATGGACGTTATCGCAGGAGTTGTCACCGGCATTGTAGCCGTGGCCGTCATAGCTATTGGAAACGCAATTGTCACCAGAAAACGACGTGAACAACAGCAAAAGGTGGATTCAGCAAGGTTGGTGTGGGAGATATGTGAATACTGGAGTGAGACAAAGTACCCAGAATCTGCAAAATTTATCAACGACCTTTATGCAATAAAAGCAAAGGCGGACGATCCGCAGACAAGAAAGTTCCTGTCCCATCTTGAACACCTTGCCATACTATGGAAGGAAGAGACCATACTTGAGGATCACGTAAAGGAGTTCTTCTGGCCCGACCTGAAGACGGTGCAGAAAAATCTTCCAATTAAGGACAGAATATACCAAAAGTACGAGCAAGACCACCACACGTATGCAAACCTCATAAAACTTCTTGAAAAGTCAAAAGAATGGTGAATCTAGTCAGTGGTTCTCCTTTCTCACCACTTCTCCCATGGTGTTTCCTGCAGAGATTGCGCAGTTCGCCCCAATGTTACTTGCAGTCGTTCATACTGCGCACCTGCGGCAATTCGTGATTTTGTTGCCGGATCCCGCCTAGCATCTACCTGACTGCCAAGCGCGTCCTTCAATCTAGTGGTTCCTTTCACATTCCAAGCGCCTGTTCATTGCAAGCTGTAGACACCCGTCCAAAAGCGCTGATTGGGAAAAGTTCCGGATGGTTATGGCACGAACTATGGCTCTCCAATACTTTAAATCCGCAGATTATTTTACCAGTAACGTTGAACTTGGACAGAATCAATGTAGTTTTTGGCATTAGCACAACTAAGACGTGGGACACCAGATACGACGAAATGGGAATAACTGGATACATACATCAATACGCCAATAATCATCGCAAGGTTCTCAATGTGATTGATGTTGGTTGCTCTACCGCCATAGCCACAAAAACTGCTCAGGAGTGTCTGAAAAAACATGGAACCGAGATTAAAACAACAGGAATTGACAGCTCTGCAGGTGTAGAATCAGACGCCAGAAAAAATTTGGATCATTTTGAAAAATCAAATGTGAACTCTTCTGAGGCTGACAGGTATGTTGGCAAAGCGGACGTGGTGATCTGTGCCAACGTGGCAAACTGGGCGTACAAATTGCTTTCCCGCCGCGACACTGCCGGAATAATCAAGCGGTGTTCAGAATTTCTAAAAAAAGACGGAATTCTGGTGACTGATGCCCCTGACGCAGATCGCGTACCCGGAATATCACACCTTGAATGGCAACGTGCTAACTTGTGTCCAGAACATAATTGCAAGTCGGGTACTTGGCGTAAATCAAACGTATACAGGAAAATTTGATTACGCAATAGCAGATAGTTTGTTGGATGCGCGGATTCCAATTCGTGACTGGCTTGTCGCTCTTGACTAGGTCACGAATTGGAATCCGTGTCATTGCCCGAATGTGTCTGGGTGGCATGGTGCATATGAGGCAGTATAGGAACTCTTCCGCATGCTCTTCCGTACGCGCCGGCTTGTTCCCCCCCCGCCGTTTTCCATGCTGTCTTCTGCCTCGTTCCAACTCACTTTGCGCCCACATCAGATTCTTCGTGGGAGGAACCGTTGCGGCCGGCTCCGGGGGCGGGGCCGTCAGCGGCGCCGCTGCCTGCGCCGGCCAAAGCACCCGCGTCCCTGCCGCCCTTTACCATCTCGTCTACTGCCGGCATGCTCCCTATCGCGCCCCGGCCCGCGCCCATGGCAAAACCCCTGAGGGGGCCGCCTAGCCCGGCCGCCGGCCCTGCGCCGGCCGCGGCGCCCGCGGCGCCCCCCATCCCCATCTGCATCGCCATGGTGCTGCTGCTGATTACCGCGGTCTGCACCGCGCCCTGGATGGATCCCGTCACGTTGCTCAGGAGCGGCGCCAGTATCAGGGGCCAGAGGCCCGCGAGCGTGACTATGCCGAGCACGGAGACCCACTCCTCGAGTGACGGCATCGGCGCGTTTGAGACGTGGGTCCAGCCCACGTACAGCGTGACCGCAGACAGGAACGGCGCAAACGAGGCGCCCACCATGTTGTCCACCATGTTCTTGGCGTGCTTTTTGAGGTACGGGACGTTGCGCAGGACCAGCCACATCGGCAAGGTGATCAGCACTATGCTGATGAACAGCACGCGCACCTTTGCCGTCACGAACACCACGAGGGACACCACCAGCGCCGGCATCAGCTTGAAGAACGGCATGAACACCTCGCCCATCAGGCTCTGGCCAAAGTCGTTGGGGCTGGCAAGGGCCGTGCTCCACGATACCGGGTCAAGGACGCCTGCAAAGTCGAACATGCACGCGGCCGAGGCCCCCATCTTGCACCAGAGCGAGTCGATTACATCGTGCGGGTCGCCCCCCGGGTTCATCATATGCCTGGAGAACTCTGTCATGTGTATGGCAAACGTATCCCACACCTCCGGCACCAGGAAGATTGCCACCAGCCCGAGGAGCGACGCGCGGAACATGTCAAGGGACGCGCCGCGGCGCCACATACCGAACCCCTTCTCCCAAAAGTGCCCGGCGCCCGAAAATATCACCATCGCGACCAGTATGGCGGCCGCGGGGTACCCGAACCACCAGTACATGGCCGCGATGCCGCTGTCCGCGTCGTGGTATCCCATCCTTAGCAGCTCCCCGTTTATGGCGTCGATCTCCTCGTCCGTCTGTACCAGCGCCTCGTAGTCGGCGTTCTGCATGTGTGCGGCCGCGAGTTCGCGCAGCTCGTCGCGGCGCTCTAGGTATGGCTGCGCGGCCGCCGCGACCTCTTCCGATACGACCGAGATGCGCTTGCCGTCTATATCGTACGCGTGCATGGTGGGGACCTCCGTAATGGCGTCTGCCAGGCTGCCCTGTATGACCCCCGTAAACACGGTCATCACCCCCACGTATACGACAAAGCCGAGCAGCATCATGCCCAGTATTGCGGGTCCCTGCAGCAGGAACGCGGGCCTGTTCTTCACGGTACCATATGTGCAGCCAGGATAAAAGGCGCATCAGGCCGCCGGCAAGGTACCGGGAGAGTCGGGACACGCCGCCGGGACTGATCATGGATGCGGAACATGCTGGATTGATGTCGCCTGCCCATCATGCGCGCCCACTACTGGCCATAGTACCGGTTTATCGCCATGTGTATGGACTCTACGTCGGAGGCCTTTTCGTCCAGCACGTCCTGCAGGACGCGCATCCTGGATTCAAGGTTCTTTCTGATGTCGTCGACCCCCAGCATGACCTTTGCATTCTGCAGGGCCCTGCTGCTTTTTACGACCGCATCCAGGTCGTCGGGCATCAGCCTGTTTTTTGCGGGGTCGTACCAGAATATCGGATCAAGCGACCTCTTGTCGTCCGCGCGGGCAGAAGTGTCGGCCGCGTCCGCCCGGCCCGAAACCTCCGTGATCGATATGAGCTTGCGCTGCCTCTTGTTGCCGTGCAGCACCCAGGACATGTGCAGGATGTATGTGAGCAGGCTTGTCTGGGACTTGGAAAGCGAGATTGGGGGCGCCTCAAGCCGGGTCAGGGCGTGCTCCGCGCTGCTTGCATGAAACGAGCACATGCACCCGGAGTCGGACGCGGCGGCCTGGAACAGGCCGTCGGCCTCCCTTCCGAGTATCTCGCCCACCGCCACAAAGTCGGGGCGGAACCTCATGGACAGGCGGCACAGGTCAAAGACGCCAAAGCCCCCCGCGCCGCCGTCACCGCCGGGCGCAGCTGAAGACGCGCCCTGCTCGCCGTGCAGAGACGAGTTCGTGGCGGTCTGGTGCCGGCTCACGTACTGGTGCGGCACTTTTAGCTCCAGCACGTCCTCTATGGTAAAGTAATGCCAGTTGGGGTTTGCCATTGTAAATATGGCGTTTATCATGGTGGTCTTGCCGGCCGACGGCGCCCCGATTACCAGGCCGAACCCCTTGAGGTCCATTATACACCAGAGGTAGGAGGCCGCCAGCACGGAGAGCAGGCCGCTCTGCAGCAGGTGGTATACCGTAACGGCCGACACGGACGGCTTTCTGATGGACATGGTAGGGCTGTCCGGAGTGACCCTCCTGTTTCCGGTAAACGTGTAGCGTATGCCATACTCGTCAGAAAACGAGGTCATGGGGCGGGTCTCGCTTGGCGGCTCGCCATATTTTTGGGATATCCGCTGGATGAGGCGCTCCATGTCAGACTCGGTCCGGAATATCACGTTAGTGCCCAGCAGGGTGTGGTGCGGGTGCTCGTGGTGCACTACTGCCACTGGCTTGTTCCAGTGCAAACATAGGATGTCCTCTATGTGCGGATCCCTTATCAGGACATCGAGCTCGGCGTATCCTGCTATATCTCGGACTAGGTAGTACTCGACTGCCTCCTTTTCGCGCTTCCACACCTCAAAGTCGTTTGTCGCCTTTGACTCCTCCTCCAGCGTGCGCTTTAGCAGGGGGATGACGTCGTCGCGGGATATGCTCCGATATGTGAAGGAGTGGTGTATGTTCTGCATGAGCCGCCTGTACGCCGTCTCGGCATGTATGGTGAGGGGCGGCTCCCTTATGATGTAGCGGCCGTCGCGGGTAATGTGGACGCGGGCTTTTGATCCCGTCTGACCTATCTCATACTCCTGAACCACGTCCGGATCCGATGTCTGGTCATCGAACCTACAGATGGCATAGTTGTCGCTGTTATTCAATAATCCTGATGCTACGGTAAGTATTTAAGAAGCACGTGTGTGATATGCTGTCTTATCATCTAAATGCATGATATACTGTAACCGTAAGATTGTATGCAAACGCAGTATTTTTGGAACTGTGTGCCCGTCTCACTTATGTCGTGCATGTTATATTGTAATTATATTCGTGAGTTCTGTTTACGCTTATTGATCCAAACAATCATATCCCTTCGGTCTAGCATTTGAGTTCCTGAATCAGTTCGTATATAGTAATTGTTTCTTACACCAGGAAGTAGTTTTGGTTCCATACATTTTGTATATTTAATGTCTTGATTAACAAAAACAGGAGCTGTAGATTCAATAACATGTATTATGCAAATTTCCTTTTTCTCAATAGTTGCGAATGTTATGTTATAATTTGATTCCAGCGTATGATCGTTAAGTTTACTTTTAACATAATTACGAATTTCTTGCTTAAATTTGTCCTGCTTGGTTTGGGTAACTCTTTCTGTCTCCACAAAATCATAATCTGATTTTAATCCAACAATCTGATTCGAGTCATCTACTCCTATTATTAAACGACCTCCCTTGGTATTCATAAATGCCGCAATTTCTTTTACAGATTCATCACGCAAGCATTTTTCTTCTTTGTTGTTTAAAACATCTACTTTAAACGTATGTTTAAATTCCAAGGTCGTGGATTCGCCTTCTTGTATCATCTGACTTAATCTTTCGGGACTAATTTCATCAAAACTCAAAAGTTGTCTAGCATATCCAATTGTTCCATCAACTAGTCTGATCTTTATACCATGTGGAGAATATTCAACATTCTCGGGTGTCAAAATATGCTCCACAACTCCCTCGTTCCACGTCTCATTGTTGTCATCCTCATTTTTTACATACATGACTTGCATACCCTCGTAGATTTGATTGCGATGTTGAGCCCTTACGTCAGTCATAATTAGCACAAATTGTAAATAATATTTAAATAATATTGCCCAAACGCTTGGACATGGAACTTGGACAGAAGCGGCTGGAGAGTTTTTTTACTTGCAAGAGTATGCGTGCATATGATATTCCCAAGTACCAACGTGGTTATTCTTGGGGCAAGGATCAAGTAATAGAGTTTTGGACAGATCTAACAGATCATGATGAAGCAGATGGGAGTACCCATTTTTTTGGAACAGTGTATGTTAGCAAAATCCCAAATAGCAAAAATTCTAACATGAAAAAATTCAGAATAGTGGATGGACAACAACGAATCACAACTTCATTAATTCTTCTTATCTGCATACGTGATTATCTTTGTAGTATAAAGGAAAAACTAAATGCAGATGTTGGGCGTTATATTGATGACCTAAATCATCGACTATATGAGTATGATGACAAAAGACATACTTATGACCCAAATAAATTAATTATTACTTTAAGTCGTGTAAATAAAATCTTTTTTGAAACATACATAGCTCCTGAAGTATCAACTAACGAAAAAATTACTGCAACGGAATATGCAAACAATGATTCTGATCGTAACATTGCCGAAGCATATTCAATTTTAATGAAGTTTATACAGGAATACGGAAAAGACACGAACGGTAATTCTGTGACTAAATTAAATCATTTGATGTGGACATTATTTGACAGCTTTAAAATGATTGAAGTTGAGGTTCCAGATGAAATAGAGGCGCATGTAATGTTCAACTTAATCAATAACCGTGGTATAGGGTTAGATCAATCTGACTTGATCAAGAATTTACTGTTTGCTGAATTGGACAAAATATCCAGATCAAACAATTCTGAAAAATATATGAATGACTATGATGAGAAGTGGACCGATCTACGTAACAACATAACCGGCAAAGATTATGCTGCTTATAACCACATGGATGACTTTTTCTACTATTATCTATCAATAGAATACTATCGCACTTTAAAATCGCTTACATCTAAACCCAAACTTAACGACATGTCAAAGTCACTGGTTGCTCTACTTGTTTCTAAGAAAGCCTCAACAGTTATAGATGAACTGCTTGATTTGTCAATCACATTTGTCAAACTGAGACGTCCTCATGAAAGCTTTGAACAATATCCTAATGTACAACACTATCTTAAACGAATCAAGGATTTGGATGCTAAATATGTATATCCAATAATGTTACTTGGATATGAATATCTCTGGCCGGGGAATAAAAAAGAATTCCAATTATTGGCAGAAATATGTTTTAAGTATCATGTCCGGGTCAAATCTCTTGGAATTGTACAATTGGAGAAATATAGAGATACATTACAAAATATAATAGAATTGATTATGTCGAGGCCTCCAGAAAAAATGATTGGCCAAATAATTGATAAACTTACGTGCGATGATGATTCATATCCAAAAGAAGAAAAATTGCGACTATATTTAGAAGATTTTACAGTGACAGCGTCTAAATTGGCAATTGCGTTGTTAGATGAAATTGAAAGATCGTGTAATAAAGAAAAACAAAGAAAACCTGATGTTGTTATTGAACACATAATGCCAAGAAAAATAAGCAAAGACTGGATCATGTATATAAAAACCAAAAATCCTCAAGAATCATTAAGTCCAAACTTGATTTCATCCAAATATTTTAATTGGCTTGGAAATCAAACATTATTGTCGAGTTCAAAAAATACTATTAATCCAAATAAATTATTTTCTGAGAAAAAAAGAATTTATAAAAATGATGATCATATAATTACAAACGAATTAAGTTCAAAACGTGAATGGACGGTAAATTTGATTAAAGAAAGACAAATTAAACTTACAAATGACTTAGTTAAAATTCTAGATCTGACAAAACTTTGTGATAAATGATTTCCATATATTTTTGTGTAATCTCCTTATTTGCTAATACTGTGTATGCGGTGTATGCATAACTAAACTTGTGTTATGTCGCAAGGCCTACGTCACCTTGTTTTTGCATCAATTCTGTTTTCTAATCTACACGAAACGACTTGCGCTATCCTCAAACTAGAGCATCATGATTTCTAGAAAGACGATAATTCTAATTAAAAGATGCGTATAAAACTTTATAACATGCTTCCAAGTCCTTATGACATGAGCAGATTGTCACATGTAGATGGCATCATGACTTTTTACGCAACAAGAGGCATGCAGGCAGGAAGAGAGTTCTATGTTGCCATGTGCGACTTTGCCACCGTCGTAAGGCACTTTGCGTTTGACAAGTCCTCCGGGATACCCCCAGAGATGAGGGCCCAGCGCAAGATACGGGAGTCGCGCATAAACAAGATATCGACATACATACTGGAGAATCCCACCAACTACGTGTTCTCCGCAATCACCGTCTCAGTGGACAAACCTATGAAGTTTGAGCCCATCCCTTCAGATAGCTCTGAGAGTCAGGTGGGCAGAATAACAATACCGTCCAACGCCACCATGCTGGTAAATGACGGGCAGCACAGGTGTGCGGCAATAAGGGCAGCATACGATCAGAACAGGGAGATAGGAATCGAAAGAATACCTGTGGTGATATTTGAAGACAGGGGTTTGCAGCACAGCCAGCAGATGTTCGCTGACTTGAACCAGAACGCGGTCAAGCCCACGAAGTCACTGGCATTGTTGTACGACCACCGGGACACGTTTGCCAGATTCGTAGTGACGCTGGCCAACGATGTCGAGATATTTGCAGGTCGGACGGAGATGGAAAAGACCAACATCTCAAACCGCGCAACCAGCGTGTTTACACTCAACGGCATCGGGGAGGCCACCCGCCGCCTCTTGGACATAAAGGCTACCACAAAGTCAATATCTGCTGAAAAACAAAAGCTGGCAGCCGAATACTGGAGTCACGTATCCAGAAACATCCCGCAGTGGAACCTGCTAATGGACAAGAGGATGACCCCGTATGACATGAGAAGGCAGTACGTGCACGCCCACACGAACATACTAAACGCGCTAGGCATGGTAGGGTACGTACTGACGCGGCGCAAGGACTGGAAGCAGAAGATAAGGGGGTTGCAGGACATAGAATGGTCCCGTAGCAGCCCCATCTGGCAGGACAAGGTCGTGATGGACGGCAAGATGCTAAAGAACCGGCTGGGCATCAAGCGCGCCGCAAACGAGATTCTGTTTAGGCTGGGCGTGCAGGACAGGGTGGAGGGTGGCATGTGATGGCCAGGTCGGTCTTTACAAAACGAACCCTCAAGGACATACACGACGAGATACGCTCAGTATACCTGGGCGACAACCGGCCCTGGATACTCGGGTTCAGCGGGGGCAAGGACTCCACCTGCATGGTGCAGCTGATATGGAGCGCGCTGTCCGAGCTGCCGCCGGACAAGCTTGCAAAGCGCATCCATATCATATCATCCGACACGCTTGTGGAATCCCCGAAGATCGTAGAACAGATAACCTCCACCCTTGACAGGATGGAAAAGGCGTCAAAAAGGACGCGCCTGCCGGTATCGACAAACCTGGTCAGGCCCGTCATAGAGGACACGTTCTGGGTGTGCCTGCTTGGCAAGGGGTTTCCGGCCCCGAGCAACCTGTTTCGGTGGTGCACGGAGCGCCTAAAGATACGAAACGCGGACAGGTTCATCCAAGAAAAGGTGTCAGAATACGGCGAGGCTGTAGTAGTACTCGGAACCAGAAAGGACGAGAGCGGCTCGAGGCAACAGCTGATGAACCTGTATGAGATCGAGGGCAGCCTCCTGTCGCGCCACTCCAAGTTTGCGCAGACATACGTGTACACGCCGCTACGCGACTTTACTGCAAAGGACGTGTGGAGCTATCTACTGCAAAAGGAGAACCCGTGGGGCGCAAACAACCGTGACCTTCTGGCAGTATACCAAAATGCAAACGCATCCGAGTGCCCTCTGGTGGTCGACACCACCACGCCCTCCTGCGGCAACAGCCGGTTCGGATGCTGGACCTGCACGGTGGTGGAAGATGACACTTCCCTACGTAATACGATCGAGAGCGGCGAGGACTGGATGGAGCCGCTGCTTGAGCTGAGGGACGAGCTAAAGGCCACACAGGATCCCGCAGTAAGGAGAACGGTCAGGTCCCTCAAGCGGCGCACGGGGCAGATGAAGCTGATAGACGACTCGCGCAAAAAGGCCTTTGATGAAAAGATACAAGAGTCAAAGATGGAGCTGGAGGCGGCCGGCGGCAATGGAGAGATCACCGACCCGTATGCAAAGCTTGTGCCCGGACCCTACACGCTGGAGTTTTGTCGGGAATTTCTGGAAAAGATACTGGTGGCGCAAAAAAGGGTGAGGCAGGCAGGCCCCGACCCGCACCTGTGCCTCATACAGGACGAGGAGATTCACGAGATACAGCGCATATGGCGCATGGAGCGCGGCGACTGGAGGAACACCGCATACCAGATATACGAAAGGGCGCTGGGCGAAAGGCTGGTTCCGCCCCAGGAAGACCTAGGCGGGTTCGGGGTGGTAGAGCAGGATCTGCTGGAGGAGATATGCAGCAAGCACAAGGTGCCCGCGCTGCTCGTATCAAAGCTTCTGAACACGGAGCACGAATCGCAGGGAATGGCCCAGCACTCCAGGATATATCCCAAGATCACAAAGGTGCTCTCAGAGGAGTGGCGCGACGACTTGGGCGCCATTGTACACGAGCTGGAGCAGCAGAAGAGCGAGATGAAGAAATTCGGAGGGGGCAGGGCGTGATAATCACAAAGGTCACACTGACAGACTACGGGGTGTACGGCGGGAAAAACGAGTTTGATCTTGCTCCTGTGCAGGACAGGCCCATCATACTTTTCGGCGGCACCAACGGCGCGGGCAAGACCACGCTCTTTGAGGCCATTCCACTGTGTTTGTACGGTATATCGTCGGCCGACAGGCGCATTACAAAAAAGGCGTACGAGGAGTTTCTGGCAAAAAAGATCCACAGGTACCAGAAGAGCTCCGTCATGGCGGACAGCGCCTCGGTGGCAGTCCAGTTCAAGTTCTACCACAATTCAAAAGAGGTCGAATACAGGGTGGAGCGCTCGTGGCAAAAGTCATACGGCCGCACAGAGGAGCGCCTGGACGTCAAAAAACGCACGGGTTCGAGCGCCCGCTTTGGGCGCCTTGACACCATCGAGGCGTCTCACTGGCAGTCGTTCGTGTCCGACCTGATTCCAAAGGGGATACTCAGGCTGTTCTTCTTTGACGGTGAAAAGGTTGTAAAGATGGCAAAGGAGGGACTGGAGGATGCGGTCATCCGGGACTCTTTCAAGTCGCTTTTGGGAATCGAGGTTGCAGAGCAGCTGCACGCTGACCTGCAGGTGAATCTGACAAGAAACCTGGCAGACGGCGACAAGCTGCTGCAGGAGGAGATTGCAAGGTGCGATGCGGAGCGCCAGGACACCGACAAGAACGTGGAGCGCCTGTGCGAGCGACTTGCACAAAGGCAGACCGACATGGACGCGCTGTCAAACGAGATAGAGAGCGCCGAGTCTGACATATCAAAGATAGGCGGAACGTTTGCAAGCGACAGGGACGGCGCAAAGACGCGGCTCGGCAATGCGAGGTCCGGATACGAGGTGGCGCGCAGGCGCATATCTGACATGTGCGCCGACGCGCTGCCGCTTGCTCTGATACCGAGCCATCTTGACGAGCTGCTAAAGCAGATGGATTCGGACTCTGCAATGTCCCAGGACAGGGCAGGCGCCAGGATGCTTGGTGAAAAGATCGGGGCAATGTCCGAGATTCTAAAGGACGCGTACGAAAACGCGGAACTGAGCTCCAGCCAAAAGCGCATCATAACGTCCTCCATGACAAGGTTCGTCAAGAAAGAAAAGGCCTCGGAGGCAGAGGGGACGCCGATGTTTGGGTTTTCAGAATACCAAACCGCTGCCATAAAGGGAATCATCAGCAGGGCCAACGGCAAGCTGCTTCCCGCGCTCAGAAAGGAGACGGCCTCGCTCGTCAAATACGACAAGGAGATCACCACGCTAGAATCGGCCATTGCAAGCGCGCCAGCAGACGACGAGATCGGACCCCTCATCTCAAGGGTGGCCGAGCTAAACTCGCAACGGGGGGCGCTGCAAGAAGAGATGAACCACATGGGGGAGAAGATAGCAAGCAACAGGGCCCTGCTTCAGCACATCGACACGAAGATGCGCGACCTGGTATCAAAGGCGCACAAGGGCAAAAAGACGAGGGAGCAGATACGCCTCACGCACGAGGTGCAAAAGGTGCTGGAGGAGTTTATAGACAGGCTGCGGGTCAAAAAGATACGACTCCTCGAGCAGTACCTGCTTGACGCGGCCGGAATACTGCTGCACAAAAAGGACCTGATTCACAGGATAAGGATCGACCCAAAGTCTTTTGAGATCACCATATACGACCGGGACGGCAGGCCAAAGCCAAAGTACCTGCTTTCGGAAGGAGAAAAGCAGATGTTTGCAACGTCCGTCTTGTGGGCCCTTGCAAAGACGTCCGGCAGGCCGCTGCCGTTTATGATCGACACGCCCCTTGCAAGGCTGGACGACGCGCACAGGACGAGCATCGTCAAGAGGTTCCTGCCGACCGCCTCACACCAGACACTGGTGTTCTCCACCGACACGGAGATCGAGGAGCCCGAATACAAGATGATGTCCTCACATCTGGCAAAGTCGTATCTGCTTGCGTTTGACGAGGACGCCGGCTCCACGTCGCCGCGCAGCGGATACTTTTGGGATCGGGACGTGAGGGAGGATGACAAAGTTGCTGCGGTTTAACAGGCTGCGCATGAGCTACCGCTCGCAGAACCTGCTTGCGCAGCTAAAGTCCAGGACGGGCCTGACCCCCAACATTACCGGCAGGTTCGCCATATGCATGTCCCTGAACAACCGTTCCGTGCCCAATCCCGACGAGTTTGACGAAAAGGGATCGGAGATACACCCGTCCGTGCTGTTTGGCGAGTATGAGGACGTGTTCATGGCGCTGATGATACAGAGGCTCAACCGCGACAGGCTGGATCCCAAGACATACCTGAACCGCATGACGCGCGCCCACTTTAACAGGGGCGTGATAGCGCTGTTTGCGCGCATACACAACCTGTCAGACATCGAGAGGGTCATAGACGAGGAGCGTAACGCGGTTGGCTGACACCAACCTGCCCATATACATGGACTATCACGCCACGACGCCGCTTGACCGGCGCGTGCTTGATGAGATGATGCCATACTTTGCAGAAAAGTTTGGCAACGCGTCGAGCCTGGACCATCCGTACGGACACGACGCATCGGTGGCGGTGGAGGCGGCAAGGGAGCGGCTTGCCAGACTGATAGGGGCCAGGAGCGGGCACGAGATTGTATTTACAAGCGGAGCCACGGAATCCGACAATCTGGCATTGACGGGCGCCATGGACGCGTACGCGGACAGGGGGGACCACATGATAACGTGCGTGACGGAGCACAAGGCGGTCCTTGACACCGCCAGGCACCTCGAATCCATTGGGAAAAAGGTCACGTACCTGCCGGTGGACAGACACGGGCACGTCTCCACGTCTGACATCAAAGACGCCATTACGGACAGGACCGTGCTGATATCCATAATGACTGCAAACAACGAGATCGGAACCATTGCAGATGTCAAGTCGATTGGGGGAGTGGCGCACGATCACAACGTACTGTTCCATACTGATGCGGCCCAGGCGGTGGGGCACATTCCAGTCGACGTCCAGGACATGAACATCGACCTGATGTCATTCTCATCGCACAAGATGTGCGGACCAAAAGGGGTAGGGGCTCTCTACATCAGAGCCATGAGGCCTAGGGTGCGGATCCTGCCGTCAATGCACGGGGGCGGCCAAGAGCGCTATATGCGGCCCGGAACCCTGAACGTGCCCGCCATAGTCGGGTTCGGAAAAGCTGCCGAGATAGCGCAAAAGGAGATGCCAGACGAAAACAAACGATTCCAGAAGTGGTCGACCGAGATAATCGACGCGCTCTCGGAGAGGGCGGGGGCGATTCACAACGGCGACCCGGACAATAGGCTTCCGCACAACATAAGCCTCACGTTCCCGGGGATAGACGGCAAGGCCATCATCAACTCTGTATCCGAGCGCATCGCAATATCCGCAGGATCCGCGTGCACCGCCCAGACAGTCGAGCCGTCTCACGTGCTGCTAGCGCTGGGCATGGACGCAGAAGACGCGCATTCGTCCATACGGATAGGACTCGGAAGGTTCAACACCGAAGCAGAGGTGGGGCATGCCATAGACGCAATCTCAGGGGCGGTAAAGGATCTGAGGAGGATAAGCACACTTGCATGACATGCATGATGTCGCTATAATCCTCCACCATATGATCTTGCTCTTGCTGTACCTTTGGGAAGGCTGGAATAAGAGAAAAATAGTAAAAAACAACTGCCTACAGAACAGATTGATCGACAGATGTCACACACAAATGATCCCGCGAGCAGGTTCAACCAGCTTGTTGAAGAGGCACTTGACTTGGTAAAGTCTAACCCAGACGGCATCTACATGAGTGAGCTGAAGACACTGTTGAACACCTCTTCTGTGAAGATGGACGGCATTGCCACAAGGTTCAGAAGGATGGACGGCCTGACCGTAACAGAGGTTCGGCGTGACGGACAGCGGCCTGACTTTTTGTTCAAGTACGAAAGGCCGTGGGCTGAGAATGTACACGAAAGCCGTGCGAAGGCTGAATTTGCTGAAAATACGGCAGGCAAAGACGCGTCAAACACACAAGCCAAAAATTACTTTGAAGCATTGGCACGGCGGATGTTAGATGAGTGTCACGCAAGTCAAAAAACCATAGACAAAGATCTGCAAAAAGAGCTTACTGTGGAATTTTTTCGCGTCGGCTCGATTAATGCCATGGTGAAGAAATACCCAAGCATTCCAAAGGAGACGATAAAGCGCAACATACGAACCCCCCTACGTCTGCCAGAGAAACTACGAGTACTCAACGAAGAAGGGCTTCACCCAGACCCTCAGATCTCACTTTGGATTGCGCTTTTTGCGGTGAACCTGCACGACTGGGACGGTAGTGACGGTGACGCAGAAGATGTATTGCGAACCGCCGAGGGGATTTCAAAACATCTAAGCGCCGCTTCCCGTGACGACGGGGACGAGTTGCGAAAGCACGCGTATCAAAAGGATGCTGCGCCTCCCGCAGATTCCATATCTACAGCCAATGCGGTGTGGATTGCAGTCGCGACTCTGCACAGAGAACGTGGACTGAAGATGGTGTTTTCAACCAACCAGATAATAGAAAGTATCCGGGAACAAAATCTGTGCAGTGTATCTGATTCCACTATTAGAACACATGTTTCGTCCCACTGCGTTGCAAACACCTCTGCCGCGGTCAAATACCCACACCGAAAGACATACCGCGTTGGACATGGCATGTACAGGCTATACAAGAGGGGAGATCCGTACCACCCCACGAGGGAATCATGCCCGATTGCGCCTCTCCAGTTTCAGCTTCCGCACAGGTACAAGGATCTCAGGAAGTGGTACGACGAGGAATACTGCGCTCAGGCGTGAACGTCGTAGGGTGGCCTGTATTCTGTTTTGATGTCTGGAAACTTTTGCTCGATAAGCTTGGCGAGCCGCTTGGCATACCTGCTCCTGGAATAATCGGTGACCACGTATTTCGGGTTCACCGCCTCGATGTACTTGTATATTCCATTTATCGACGTGTGCGCGGCCAGGTTGAATCTGCACCCTCCCTCAAACGGGATTATCGGGGAATCGGACTTTGTAAATCTGAATTGGTCGATAATTATTTTGTGCAGCGAACGCAGCTGTTCGTCAAGTATGCTGGCCGTGGAGAATATGATGCATTTTTTGTTGTCGTTTATCAGTTTCCAATACTCGGGAGATTCATACTCTGTTATGTCGCGAAACTCGTACTTTTCGGCACGGTATATGCTGTGCAGCACCTTCTTTTGCCGTTTTTCCATGACAAACGCGATGCCGCTGTCCATCTTCTTGCCGTAGCCGACCTCAAAGTGGCGCACGATCTCTTGGAGCGTGCCGGAATGCCCCTGTATGACCACCTGCGGGCGCGACTCTAGGCGCTCCCCGACATACTCGAACATGCGGTTCTTGACAGAATGCCTGTCTGTGTTTCCGTCGTGCCACGGATCACCGTGGCTTGAGTCGATTACCAGGTGGTCGGCCTGTCTGATCTGCACGTCGGGGTATCCAAAATCCCCCGAATAGAGCATGGTTTCTCCGTCCGACTCGATGTATACCTGCGAAGAGCCAGGTATGTGGTTTGCCTTTAGCAGCCGCAGGGCGCCGGCATCAAACCTGTACTCCGTATCATAGTCCTGGGTGACCCACTGCTCCCTGTACCTCATCCCAGGATGCAGCGCGTTGATCCCCTCGAAGGTTATTGGGTGTATTATGAGCACGTTGTATGACGCTATGCATGACGGGATGCTTCTTATGTGATCGTCGTGAAAGTGGGAAAACGCCCCAATCAGCATTCCCTCCTTGTACCCGTCGCATGATATTCCGTCAAGCCGGATGGCACAGTTTCTTGCAGAGTTGTCGTTGCAGACAACGTCTATGATACGCTCATTCAATCCTGCTCTCCAAAAACCAATCTAGGAACTTTGTGTATGACGAACCTTTTTTGTATTGGTGCTCATAGAATGGTGCATATGCGTCCTCGTCCATGGATATTGCCATGACGGATTTGCCAACGTTGATGTCGTAGAATTCTCCCCCCAAGCCGCTCCGCAGCATGGCAAGCAGCTTTTCTCTGTGGTCTAGGTTGGATTCTATGAACCGGCGCAGTCTGTCATGGACCTCGACTACAATGATGTGGGTCACTGCGTTCACTGGCTTGAGCTTGAGAACCTTCTCTATGCACTCCCTCATGGACAGGTCCGGGTTTTCGTTGCGCCACGCCTTTATTCTCTTGACATCCTCCTTGCCGAGGATCCGTCTTTTGTCCTTGGAGCTCAGTATGGACTGTATGATCAGGTCCTGATCCTCCGGGGCCATTGTTGAAAGCTGGGATATTGTCGAGAAGGGAATGTGCGGGTACTCGTCAGTTGACCACCCCGCCAGCTCCCTGCTTTTTGGGGACACCTTGAGCAAGTTTAGAAACAAGGTTATCTGAGACGTGTCGCGCGGTTTGTACATATTTGACGTGTCCTTCTGCTTGCCCAGATTCAGCCTCTCTGCAATCTTGTCTAGGCTCTCGCCCTCCTCGTCTATGAGGCGCCGAATGTACTCTGCGCATTGAACTGGTGACAGCGGGCGCTTTCTGCCCGGACCAAGCCCCTGCTGCCCCACACTGTTCAAGAGCTTGGAGTATGTCTGTACATCCATCACAAGCTTGCTTAATTCAATCACCTATCTGGGCATAATCTCTTTCCACACCCTCCACAACGTACTGGGTGGCTCGCGCCTTTTCGGTGTCGCCGCTCTGTTCGGAAACTTTTTGGAGTTTTTCTGAGAGATCCGTGTCCAAGTCAATGTTCAGCGGCCGCTTGCGCCGTTTTACTGCGCGCGCCTCGATGTCGGTTACGCTGCCCCCGCGCGCTGCCTCTGCGGCAAGGTCTGCGGGATCATTCTCCGGCCTTGCCATCGCCCTTGCCATCTCCAACACTTGGTCCTCGGGAACCGGGCCGTTTTTGGTGTACTGGAGCGCGTTAACTGCTCGAATTGCTATGTTTTCTGCCTTCTTTGGATTGGGATGGATTCCGCCCTCTTGGATTGCGGTCTTTAGCGTTTCAGGAAGCCTTGAGAGCCGGACGTACCTATCTACCATCCTCTTGCTGATGCCAAACTCCTGGCGCACCATTTCATAGTCACCATACACGTTGTAAAGATCCGTCACTGCCTTTATCAGGTCCGGTTCGGTCATTGGAAGCTGTGTTATGTTCTCCGCAAGGGAGAGCGCCTTCTTTTTCTCATCAGTCTTCGGTTCTGGTATTATCTTGCACTGGATCTTGTCAAATCCCTCCCCGGGGTACTTGTCGTTGAGGTAGTGATGTGCGTTCAGCCTTCTCTGCCCGGTAAGTATCACGTACCGGGACTGCTCCGAATCATAGTATGCGGCAATTGGCTGCAACAGCCCGTTTGCCTTGATGTTTTCTGCCAGGTCTTCTATTCCCTGATCGATGTCGTGAATCCGCACGTTGTGCTTTTGCACCCTTATGCTGTCCAATGGTATGTCCTTGAACTCTTCCATTGCAAGTGAATGTGGATTTGCAAATAAAAGCATTTTCTTGCAGATTGCGTAACCGCGTAGTCCAACCCCCCACAAAACTCAGACGCAAGTTTCATCATCTGCCTTTCGGGCATAGAGAGCTAACGGACACTAGACTGCTGTGCTAGGCTGCAACAGCCCATCTTATCCTCCGCTGATACTTGTACTCCCACACTGCTGTCGTTCTCGATACAAGCAGGAGAAAAGGACAGGCCATGTCATCTCGCAGTGGAATGACCCGGCTGATGACCGTACGAACCGGCGCAGTCACTATGTGGATCATGATTAGTGCAGGATTACCTCGCACGCCACAAGCTCGTATGATAGGACCACCCTGTGTTTTTTTTGCATAGTGTCCATCAAGCTTTTTTTCTCTTCTTCAAGGGCGTCCATCTTGTCCGCCGCCTGAAAGCGGAATTCCCGCACCCTGTCAGAATCGTTGGCTTCCCTGTCCTTGTGTTTTATGGAGTCGTCGAGCTCCCGTACGCGAAGGTCATACTTTCCTGCAAACATCTTCATGTCACCCCCGAACTTCCGGTTCGCGTCGCGTAGGAACGCAAAGGACGCGCCATCGTGCCGTTTTTGCAACTCCTTTAGGGCCGCGCTGTATGTTCTTGTGACTTCGCCCGGATCCATCCAATCCAGTGCCCCGGCACCGTCCCCGCCACTTGAAATGTCCGTATCGGATCCCAGAGTCAATTCCACGTCCACATGATCCATCAAAATCATGTCTGACCGGCCCGAGAAGCGCATAAAGAAATGGTAGCGTATTGTGCCGTTAGTACCACTGTCGTCCGCGCGTTTTACTTTCACAGGGCCCTTGTTGGTGCAGATCTCTATGACTTGCGACAAAATCCTGCTGCCCGGTACCACCAGCTCACAACCATGCTCTGGGTATATGTCACGATCAAATGCAACGCGCAGCTCCTGTGACCCAAACACGCGTCGGTGCGATTCCGGAACGCGTATTATGTGTGTGCCGTCGTCCGTACCTGCAATGTCTGCGCCTATGGCGCCAAAGAACCCCAGGACCAGATCCCGTATGTCTTCCTGCATGCTCACGACTCACCTCCCTTCAGTACGGACAGATCAAAGTTTCTGAACACGTCAGCGTTAAAGTCCAGTACCGCGTCGGCCGCCCTCTCTTTTTGGGCGTTCCAGTCGTCTCCCAGCGCGGAGAATCTGTTTCTCCGCTCCTGCTCGCCTTCCCCGTTCATGTATTCGGTGAACCACGTACGCGACGAGCCACCCGCCCACGAGTCTTCAAACATGAGATCCATGTCTCCAAGTGCCATCCTGAACAGGTTGATCTTCACGTACAGCAGCTCGAGTATGTACGCCTCAATCGTGCCCGCAAGCGCGAGGTTGAATATGCGGACGTTGTCTTTCTGGCCTATCCGGTGGACGCGCCCTATCCTCTGCTCCACGCGCATCGGGTTCCACGGGAGGTCGTAGTTTACGATATTGTGACAGAACTGAAAGTTCTGGCCCTCCCCGCCCGCGCTTGTGGAGACCATGACGCATGCGTCCCCCTTGAACCGGGTTACGGACTCCCGCTTCTCTTCTGGACTCATCCTGCCGTTGAACAGCGTCACGGAGTGCCCGTTTTTTTGCAGATGCTCCGCGATATAGTCCTGCGTGGCGTAAAATTCCGTGAATATCAGGAATTTTGAGCGGCTGCCGCCGATTATCCTCTGCAGTTCTGACAGCTTGGAGTCTTCCCGGATTGCAGACGCGGCCGACACGAGCTCTGCATGCCTCCCCTCCGAGATCAGTCCCTTGGCCTTCATCTTGTAGAGCGCCCTCCTTGATGCTGCCGTGCTGCTTGACGCCAGCCTCTGGTAGATCATCAGGGCAAACACGTCGTTGCCTGCCTTGTACTGCGCCCTGATAATGTTGGTTATTGCGCGATACAGGCCGGACTCTTCGTTGCTGGGCGTGAGAATGCTGGTATGCGGGATTCTGTCGGTGAATTTTATGTATTTTTTTGCTTCGCTACGGGTCGTGCGTATGATGAATTTGGACAGGGTTTCCTGCAGCCTGTCTCGCATGAAGGGCCGGATCTTTCTTGATTCCGCGTCGTCGACATACGTGTCGCGGAACCGCGCCCATGTCCCAAGGTATCCTGGGCGCAGCAGCTCGATCAGGTTGTACATCTCCTCAAGGTTGTTCTGAACCGGAGTGGCGGTGAGCAGCAACAGGTTGCGCTTTGGAAGATCCCTTACCAGCTTGTGCTTGGCCGTCTCTGCGTTCTTCATGCTGTGGGCCTCGTCTACCACTACCATGTCCCAGTACGTGGAGCTGAGCGGTATGGACTGGCTTGGGTATATTGCAGAGGAATGAGACATCAGGAGAAGGTTGTGTGACTGCACGTCCTTGAATCTTGGATCGTCTCTATGTATGACAAAGTCCAGATCGAACTTGCTTGACATCTCGTCCTGCCACTGGGGCAGAAGGGACGGGGGCGCAAGAATGAGTATGCTTCTGGCGAGCCCGGTAACTAGGAACTCCTTGATTAGTATGCCGGCTTCGACCGTCTTTCCCAATCCCACCTCGTCCGCAAGCATGCCGGACCCGCCAAGCTCGTTTTTGATCTTTCGCGCTGCCAGGATCTGGTGATCAAAGACGCTCACGTTCTCGCTTGCCCTGACTGCCTCTGTAATGGACAGATCCTGCTCCTGTAGGCGGAGGTACAGGCCGTATGCCTTTAGTGCGAGTGTCAAGAACTCGGGGTTTTGTGCCGTGCCGGTGCGCAGCCTGTCTTTTATGCCGAACTTGTCTGGAAATATAGTTCTGACATCTTCAATATGCGGTGTTTCGTGCATTAATTACGCGCCCCAGGTGTGTCATCTGTATGTTGGCACTTAAAGAGTATTGAGATCAGCCATCATCCCTCTGATACTGTACGTACTTGGCATCTGACTTATGTTTGGGTAAAGAACGAGAGTTACCATCAGTGTGGAGCCGTGGCAATAGCAATTGTTATGTTGAGCCTGATTGATTTTGGTACAATCTGTATCTTCTGGTCGTGGTAAACTTGGTCTTTGTCATGCCCCTGTCCCTCCTCTACAGGCTTTAAGCTGTATGAAAGTGGGTGTTCTCATTCTAGCTGGGTCCGCCCCAATGGATTGCATTATGATGTTCGTTCCAGGTTATTGTTTTTTGCCACGTTACTTCTTATCAAGGCTTTTGCAACGAATTTTTCATCATCAAACATTCTAAATGAAACCTCTATAAAATCGTCGTCCCCACAAAACAACTTTCCGCCAGTGGATCCATCTCCTTCCGATTCGGAGTCTGACTTTATTCGTTCTAACTGTATTTCGCCTGTAAAGATCCCCGTTTTTAGGCCTGTCTCTATTAACTTATACCCCTCAATTCTGTCACATGTCGTGTGTACATTTACAATATAGTTAGGGTTTTGTCCTATTTCGCCAATTTTCTTCGGATCCGCGTTTACATCAGGAGCAATAATAGTTATGAGTACTTTATCTGACGGTTGATATACTTTTTTATCAAGCTCTATTATATATCCAAAATTAGAGATGGCAAAAGTAAGTTTAGTATTTCCAGACTTACTGGCATATTTTACAGTCAGTTCATCACCGCGCGCACCTGCAATAAACCCGTCGTCAATCCCGGTTCCTTGGATTCGGTCAATAGTCCTTCCGTTGAATTCTTGCGGAATTACAGCGCCATCTCTTCTAACCCCCAAAATTCCCACAATTCCTTGGAATATACCTGTGGAGTCTCCTGTTTCTCTTAATCTGTACCCGTCAATTTTTCCATAATATGATTCTATAACCAGCTTGGAGTCTTCTCGATCGCCCACATATTCAACCACTTCGCTATCTTTGTCAGCGTCGGGATCAATCACGGTTATAATCATGTCTGCCCCTGTCATGTATACTGATTTATCGGATTGAACAATCGGCATTCTTTGATCAATCTCAAAGGAACCCATCGAACATGATGAACCATATGTCACCTCAACAGTGTATTTTTGATGGATCTTCCCCACTATTCTAAAGTCAGCTTGAAAAATGCCGCTTCCAACAGGTCCGGGATTGTCGTATGTCTCAGGATCTATAGTTTGGGTTGCAATCAGTTCTTTCTTTGAATCGAAAATTTCACAAATTATCGGTTCGCCCTCGATTATCTTGTTAAGCTTAGTTCGTACATGGATAATGCTATCCAGAGGGTATACAGTACGGTCTATTGAAACTGATATCGGCGCATGTTTATCTTCGGATTTTTTCTTGAATTTAGAATCTCCAATTTTCAGTATGCCTATTTTTGTAGCCAAATCATCCATCTGAAATTGAATCGATCTTTGAAATACTAAATAATTATCTTCTTCAAAAACAGGTTGGTTTTTAAAAACAGTGGAAATTGTTTTCAGCTTTTCAACTACGTCAATGTCAAGAAAGTCGGGCGAAACAATCCAAGAACCGTCTAAGTTTTCTTCAATAAGCTTATGAATTCGACTATGGCATGAAGCGATCCTTTCCGTATATTTCTGACTCGCCGATGTATCGTGTACGCGTTTGTATTCAGTAAACTCAGATAATATCTGTGATATGTAACGCTGTATATGTTCAAGTGTCTCATACAGTGTTCCTTGCGCAAAGCGTTCTTTTTCTTTTTGAATTTTCTCTCTTTCTTCAACTATATTTAATACATTGGTGATCTTTTCATCAATTTTTATCTCGTTGGTTTTTGCAACCATGAATACTATTGCGGCTACTACGACACCAACTACAATTTCTATAATGAGAGTAATGTTGTTGGGCCATTCATTTTCTGGCGCAACATTTCTGAATGACCAAGACATGAAGACCCCGATCAATACTGAAACTGTTATCACGCTAAGACATATGATATAGATCTGTTTTTTCTCCATTTACAGAAGGGAAACATCGTTGAAATAAAAATTTGTGGCGGAGCTAGCTAATTTGGCAATCCTACCTAGGATACTGCGATCTGCCCCGTGGAGCGGTTTTTACCTAAAAGTCAGGATCTCATCACGTTGTGCCAGATATGTACGTGAGGCGATGCCCCATTATCGGGATAAGGTGAGGGAACACATAAGTAACAGCGGCAATTCGCGGAACGTGAATTTAACCTGTTTACGGAGCCACACTCCTACTACAACCCGCCGTCTGGAGGGAAGCGCGCGTAGCTGAACGGCAGAGGGGGGCGGAGCGAGATGTGGAAGAAATCAGGGGGTATCGGCCCGTCGCCGCGGTGAACGGCAGGAAGATGCGACTTCGCTAGTGCACATCAGATAACGTATCCACCCAGGTCAAGCCACCGCCCCGCCATGCGCAACAATCCGTCAGATCCTTGAGCTTTTCAGGACTTGGCGGACGAAGGCGAAGGAGCGCTTCCGCTATGGTGGAAATCATCTAAGATCGGGTGGTTGCGCTCGTGGCACGCGCGGCTATTGGATAACAGCCCGAATGGTGGCAAAAATGAAAGTGGACAGAAAAATTAAGGCGACAAACAGGAGATACAGGGCACGTTGAAAATGCTTTGACTGTTTGTTATATTTTTCAATAAGGTCGTTTTGTGCAGTGTTGTACGTGCTGATTAGCTCCAGCATTATGTCCTTTTCTTTGCCCGACGCGTCATATCCATCTCAAATATCTACTCTGATTTCCTTGACTGTCTCCCGCTTTGTCACGTATCGCAGGACAACGAGCATTGGGTACACAATCAAAACAGCGGACAACAATAGAAATATCAGCGCAACGGAATTGCCCGAATCCGAATCTATTGTCATCTGCATCCCTATCAATACAATTGTCAAGATCAACCCGTTTATTTGGAGAAATTGGTGGATCGCCCAACAGTTCTGTCCAAGTCTGGAGCTGGCGCGTGTATTCTGACCTGACCTCGTCCAGAATGGATTCTTCAATGCTGTTGCCTATCAGCATCCTTTTTCTTGACGAACGCATACTGTGTCTCTTTGAACACCGGTTTGGTGTCTATGGTGATCCCTTTGGCAAGGGTTATATCGTCATTGCCCATGTTTGTTCTACATGTCTGAGAGTATTTAAGGATGCCAAGACGGGGCCCGGGCGACGTTCACTGTATGTGCAAGCCGGTGCAGCTGAATGTGGGTGTCCGGATGCCTGCCCCCTCCCCCTCAGGATCCCTTTGCCAGCATTCTGTATGCCACATATGACAGCGCCAGCAATGCCGCAGCCAGTGCCGCAACCTGCCACCTTGGTTCACCCGCCTGCGGAGGGTCAACGGTTCTTGGCGCGTTAACTGCGCCGCGGGCCTCGCCACCCCACTCGTTGTACAACACTATGTCCAGGGCGGTGTCGGGCTGGAACGACACGGTGCAGCCGGTGGGGCACGGTTGCTGCAGGCGTGTGCCGTTTATCTCCACATATTTGATGATCCCAAAGTTTTCTGGCTGCCTTATGACGATGCGGCCCTGCTCCCTTGAGATTTCTGCCGGATTGTCCTTTTGGGCGTTGATGCTGACAGTCTCGCTGCCTCCAAACGAATAGTACTTGTGGTGTATGACATGTTCGCTGGAGCCGTTTATCAAGATGTACAGGGACGTCGGGGCCAGCACGCTCAGCCCCAAGTCGTACGGGGCGCCAAGCCGCAGGGCCTCCGGATGCTCCGCCAGCCTGTAAAGGTCGGCCAATCCGCCGCTGAACGCCTGCGCCGTGCCGTTCTGCACCGCGATGTCGCCAAAGTGGACGGACATGCGCAGCACCGTGGCGTTGATCACACCGCCGGACGCGTGCCACTCCTGCTCCATGGGGTGGGTGTCGCTTGCGACGATCCGGGCCATGACCGGGTCGTCCGCATCCCACGTTACCTTGTCGAGTATGTAGTCCGCCAGGTATTCGGCCCCGATTTCCGCGTATGGCGTCACCCGGAGCGCGATGTCATCGGCGGCCTGTATGGCGCCGGTATGGTCCACCGACTGTATCGTCACCTGCTTTGAAAACGGCATCTCAGGATAGCGCATGGAGTCCGCAAAGAGCGGGGTGCTGGCGCGGCCCGCAAAGTCCCGGCTGTGGAACGCCATGTGCGACGTGACGTTCTCGTACTTGGCCCCGCGGGCGCCCGGCGCGGCCGTCTGGTTTGCCATATCGTCCGGGAGCCCCGCGAACACTAATTCCGACACGGGCCAGTCAAAGTACAGTACGCCGTACCCCGCCCTCGTAAACATGGCCGTCTGCGTGCCCGGCGCGTGCTCCAGCACGGGGGGCTCCGCGCCGGGCGGCGCGCTGCGGCCCGCGTCCAGCACGTGGTCACGCCCGAACTCTGCATATCCGAACGGGTCGTGCCCGCCTCCCGCGGCCTGCCAGCCGTTTACAAGCGAGCGGCGCCCCTCGTGCACCTGGCCGTCCTGCTGGCTCCCCGCATACATCACGGCGATCCCGCGGCGGTCGTCAAAGGCGTACTCGCGGGCATCAACAAGCACGGGATACGAGTATGTCTTTTCGTAGAGCGGCGCGTACGGCACGACCTCGGCCCCGGTTACGTTCGCCGCGTCTGCGACCTGCGTGCCGAGGTTGTGGGCGGTCATGTTGTATGAGAATGCGTGCGTGCCGAAACCGTGCGGCGCGTAGGCGGTCCGGACCGTCAGTCCGTCGCCGTTGCCGAACCATATCTTTTCGGCCAGCCACGGCGGCGAGTTCACTGCTACCGCATGCTCGCACGGCGGCGGCGTATGCGGGGCGGACGCGTCACTGGTACCGTTCCCGTCCGCCGGCTGAGGAGGTGCGCAGTCAAACTCGTCTATTACCGGAAGCGGGGAAGAAAGGCGGTGCGTCTCAAAGCTGATGTGCGTACTGCGCTCGTCCTTCCACTTCCACGACGGCTCGTGGCGCACGTATACCGGGTCGTCATGATAGTAGGTGCTATCTATGTTCTTGGCGTCGTACCCCTCCATGTGGTGTAGTGGCGGCTTTGTCAGTATGATGCGCAGCCCGCCGTCCTGCAGCGGCGGCCCCACATCCCTTGCCACCTTTTTTACGCCCTTTACCGGTATGTCGTTTGCGCGGTGGTGCGGTGTCAAATATGTGCCGGATATGGTCAGCTCGAGCTTTGCCCCGTCGGATGACGCGTCGGCGCATGTGTCGCCTGCCGGCGCCACTTCATACATCTCGGGCGAAATGCCAGGCGGCGGCGTCCGCACGTCAAACGGGTACGTCTGGTTGGCCAGCAGGTGCTCCCACGACGACGCCGGGTACCCGGGCGGCGGACCCGGGGGCAGCCCAGCGGGCCTGCCGCCTGCGCCGGTTATGTCGTACGGCGGCAGGCCCGTATGCCACGCGTCCAGTAATCGCGCGTATGAGCCGACCGCATCGGACACGCACACCCCCCTGTCGGGCCGTACCTCGGCCGTCCCGTACACGCAGCCCGAGCGGGCGGGCAGGGCGGACCTGCCGCACACCTCACGCACGCGCTCTTCAAACCACGCCGTACTGTCGGGGTCGGCGGGCGTCGCGGCGAGGTGCGCGTGCGACGCGTTGCCCCCGCCTGCCATGATCCACCAGGAATACGACGTGGCGTAAAATATGCCCCCGCCGTAGTGTTTCATGTATGCGGGCAGCCCCGGCAGCCCCGCCTGCGGCTCCCCCGGATCCCCTGGTCGCGGCTTGAACTGGCACTCGGGCAGCTCCGGGTGGCCGCTCCGCATCTTGTTTTTCTGCTCCCACCACTCCCAGACGGGCTCCCCGCGGTACGCCTTTGACTTGAGCGTCTTTTCAAACTCTGTCAGCCTGTCGGTGCCGTCCTTTGTGAGGAACACTGTATCGTATACGGCCCACTGCTCCCACCGCGTGCGCCAGGACTCGCCGGGCTTTGCAAACGACACCTGGCACTCCGTCTGCACCTTGCCCGCGTAAAAGTCGGTCCTGCTCAGGAACCCGACCGCCGGATCGAGGTCGGTGTGCGTTAATGGCGCGCTGCGGGACATGCGGCCGTCGCCGTCCACCCGCACGGTGCGGTGGTCAAGCAGAAGCCTGCCGCTCTCAAGGAGGGGTGTGTGTATGATGCAGTCACCGGGGTCGTCGGACCTGTCCTCCCACCTGAATATGTAGTAGAACGCGTCCCCCGGGTAGTACGTGTCGTCTGGATTCTGCCGCGGCTCGCCCAGATACGTGACGGGGTGGGTCTCGCCGCGCACGTGCAGTATGCAGCTGGTGGGCGAGTGGTCCGCCCAGACTGTGGTGTCTGCAGCGGCGCACGATGCCGCGGCTATTGCGGCCATTACAATGGCGGCATGGCACGGGCCGCGCGGCGCGCGCCATACGTTACGCACCGCTAACGTGGAGCGCGGCATGCCGGTACTCTCCCGGCTCCGCCTCCCGACAAGGGCGCGCATGGTCACACCGGCCCCGCTTCTGCCGCCGCCGCTGGCGTGCCCGCGCGGCCCGCGTATGCGCGCCCGCACCGTCCGTTCTCACGTACCGTCGCTATCATTATCATTACCGCCAACAATCGCTTTTGAACCGCATGCGCGCCGCATGGCCGGTGCGCCCTACCGGCGCCTGGCATTGCGCCGCAGCTTTAGGCCGCAGCACGGGCACCCTGGCTCCTCCCTGATCATCCAGATGCCGCACTGCTGGCAGCGCACCTGGCCCGCTTCATACCTGCTCTTCCTGCCCGGCTTGCCCGCTTGGTGCCGGATGCACGTTCCGCGGCAGGCCATTATGCCGTACGCGCCCCCCTGCCGTGTGTTGCAGCGTAAAAAAATGACATCTTGCAGCGTCTGTTCCCCCTCACCCCCCTCACGGGATCCACCCCGTTGTCCATCTGGCAGGCGATCCCCCCAAGAACCGCCGCCCCGGCTTGGACCGACCCCCATTCATCCATGCGGTGACAATGGCAATTTTGTATTTATCCTTTATGATAAATATGTTATAAGAAATGGCCGGCAGGGGTCATCCGGCGAGACGCGGCGCCAGATGTACGTTCCCATCGTGTGTAGTGGGTGCGCCGGGCGCACCGTACCATAACACAAGTAATAATAACCACATATACCAATAATATCATATGGGAAAGGGAGACTGGAAGACGGTCAACGTCAAGAAGAGCCTCTTGGACGAGGTTGAAAGGGTGCAGCGAACTGACGAGGCAAAAAAGGCCGGGATAACCAACGCGGCGCAGTTCGTGGATCTGGCGCTGCGGGAAGCGCTCGAAAAGTTCGAGCGCAGGCGGTTTGAGCACATCAACATGTACGAGGACCACGTAAAGATACTGGACAACAAGCTTGAGCGCGCGGGCCGGATAGTGTCGGTGTACTTTCGCGAGGCAAAGGCGTGGTGTGAATATTGCGACGAGCACATGTGCGTCCACATACAGTACGCGTGGGAGATTCCCGACGTAAGGGCAGTTCTAAGCGCCCACAAGCTTGCGCCTCCTCCCTCCCGGCGTGTCTGACGTCACCTCTGCTGGCGGGGGCTGGGACGCGTTGACGGGATGATTCCGCTGACGACAGGCTGCCGGAGTAGGGTGTGACAGATGACGTCCACGCGGTTGGTGTTGGGTAGCGCGGCCTCCGGATTTGGCGCAAAACCGCGCGGGCGCGGACGGTTACAATGCGCTAGCGGGATTACATTTGGTTGTCTGTTCAGCTGTAACAGGAGCGGCCTGCCGCGTCCAAAAATGGGCTGGAAATGCCGTACCCGGCCAAGACACGTATCGGGAGCGCCGCTTTCTCTGGACGCGGATTCCCCGCGCGGAACATACGGGGGGCTTGCGCACTTGACAGCCGGATGATTTGAATTGTAACGTTTCAGCCGACAGGCGGCCCGGACCTGTTGCGCGCCCGCCCATGAATGATTTGGGTGAAAGCGGGGCGGGTGCTGTCAAAGGCTTCAGTTATCGTGCCCTGTGCTGGTGCCGTGCCCTGTGCTGGTGCCGTGCCCTGTGCTGGTGCCGTGCCCTGTGCTGGTGCCCTGTGCTGGTGCCGTGCCCGAGTGTCAGTCTGAGCCTGAGCCTGAGCCTGAGCCCGTGCTGGTGCCCTCTGTGCCTAGCGCCTGCCAGAGTCGACAAAGTCGACAACATTGACGACACCCGTGCCTAGCGCCCAGAACCTACAAGCCTAAAGACGCCTCGTGCGGAAGCGCGGCGGACTTGGCGGGCCTACTACAAACCGCGGTTACTGGCCTCAGAGCGGCGGCGCGTGCCGTGCGCTGCCGCGACGGTCTGACTGCTCATGTCTGGAAAACACACACCCATCTTCCGCGCGAATCCGCCTCCGGTAACCTGAGAAAAACTGCGGACCTGACAGACGCGTAGGCGAGCTGCCACTTTGGGCGCACCGGCCACATGCTGATCGATGCGGCGCGTACGTGCCGTACGGAGGGAAAAGAGGTGACGCAAACGCGGGCGCGCTTCTGGAGTTCGGGTATGTAGTGGGACGGCTGAACGGTGAATAGACCGGCGCGCTGTCGGACTGACGTGCTTTTTGCGGACAGCCGGGCCGCCAGGCCCGGCTGTACATGGGAGGGGGCCGCCGCCAAGCGGCCCCCGGTCGTCTCGGGGCTGTCGTTGTGGTGACGGGCCAATATGCGAGTCAGATACTTGATTCGTGTCGACAAACCACGTGCATGTTTCACATGCTTTACAGGCGCGCCGGACGCGCGCTTTACATGCTTTGCCTGCTTTTGTCCCTTAAGTAGATACGACGTATCCGGGGCCATGGGAGAGGAGATAATCGAGCGTACGGTACAGCTAATCCGGAAATCGTTCGTCCTGACGATACCGCAGGCCATAGCAAAAGAGGCGGGGATCCGCAAGGGGCAGGGCGTCAGGTTCCGGGTCCGGGACGGGGAGATTGTAATCAGTCCCACGGACGTCGCTGGCGGTGGTGGGAGTGATGGCGCTGCGGATCCTGCAGGCCCCGACAAGTACGAGAGGGCCATAGAGGAGATGATGGCCAAGGACAAATCCGAAAGGTCC
>JAJEHG010000044.1 GCA_022823825.1 Nitrosopumilaceae archaeon
GTAGTGTTCGATGAGATGATCATACTGCTGTTACTTAAGCGCTGTGATCGCCGAATCCCGTCCCCCAGCTGCACCCGCATGCATGCCGCAATCCGCGGTGGCCCGACAGGCGTGCATGGGTGAATTAGGAAACAAAATTCTGTCGGTGAAACGGGTTCCAGCCGCGCGCGGCGGCCGCATGTTCCAGCATCTCCACGGTCATGACAAAGCCGTTGCCCACCATGGTCCCGGGGACGCCGCCAAAGCCCGGCAGGCGGTTTATTTTGTACGTCTTCAACCGTCCGAGCTTGACGGAGCCGCCGTCCCACGATATGACGCAGTCATCAGAAAGCCCGAGCATGTGGCTTGAGGCGAATGTCAATGACTCCGAGACCGTTATGGTGCAGTCGTGCGTTACGGTATGTCCGCGTACGGTCAGGTTGCGCGCCTCCAGCACGCACCCGTCGCGCATATCCCAGACGTCTACGGTGCGTCCGCGTATGCGCGCGGGGCCGTGGCAGTGGCGCAGCGTCACGCTCCCGGCGGCAGTTATGCGGGTGTGCAATGAGGCGTCCTTGGACACGCCGACGCGTACCTTGTCCCTCTCGGTGCGCCTCAATCCGAACACGTCATATGCGGAAACGTCGCGCCCTCTGACCTCGGCGCCGTTCAGCACGTCGCCGCGCACGTCCACCGTGTCGCCCTCCACCACCGTCGTGTGGCCGCCTCCCCACGGCGGGCTCGACACGTCGCCATATATCGTTATGCGGCCGTCAAACTGGAACCGGCCCGCCTTCATCCTGCCTACAATCTTTACCGACGCGCCGTGCCTTTCCATCTCCATGTTGCCGAATCTGGCCGTCCCGAACGACGACGGCCCGGCGCACCACTCGGACGCCCTTTGCATCTCCGCATGCAGCCGCGCGGCCTCCTCCTTTCTGGTTTCGGGCGCGGGCTTTGTGAGCACCTCGTATGCCTGCACCACCTCCTTGAATAAATCGTCGTTGCCTCCCGCGTCAGGATGGCACTCCAGCACCTTTTTGCGGTAGGCCGCCCGTATCTCGCTGCGGCCCGCGTCGTCCGTCACACCTAGTATGGAATGCGATGCTCCCATGTGCAATATGCGCGCGTCTATGTTATAACTATGCCCGGTTACCGGCGGCTGGTCCGTCCTATATGGCGGGCTTCGAGCGCTTGTTCGAAGTCAGTCGAGCCGCAATGACAAGTCTCTGGCCGTGCCATGCAACAAACCAAATCTACATATGTGAACGATCATGCTTTGGACATCTGCATTGAAACTAAAAGAACGCCTGCAGGACGGCAGGATGCTGCTGCTTGACGGAGCAATGGGAACCGAGCTCCAAAAGTATGATCCGGCCGAATCCGACTATCCGGGCGGCAGAGCGGGGTTCAACGACGGATTATGTATCACGCATCCGGAGTGGGTGCGTGCGGTGCACAGGTCGTATCTGGAGGCGGGCGCCGACTGCATAACCACGAACACGTTCGGCTCCAATGTGATGAAACTGGACGAGTACGGCCTGGGCGCCGACACCAAAAAGATCAACGAGGACGCGGCCCGGCTCGCGCGCGGTGTTGCCGACTCGTTTGATTCAGAAAAATACGTCATAGGCAGCATGGGCCCGTCCGGATACCTGCCGAGCATCGTGCACAGGCCGGAGGAGGAGGTTTCGCTTGATGCGGTGGAGGACGCGTTCTACAGGCAGGCCGTCGGGCTTGTCCGCGGGGGCGTCGACGGGCTGGTACTGGAGACAAGCGTCGACCTAGTGGAGTTGAAGACGGCCATACGCGCCGCTAGGAGGGCGGATCGTAACATCCCCGTCATCGCCAACATCACGCTGGCGCAGGCCGGCCGCATGCTGCTGGGCACGCCGGTGGAGGCGGTCTACACCACCGTATGCGGCATGGGCATAGACGCGTTCGGCATAAACTGCAGCACCGGTCCGCTGGAAATGGAGAACTGCATACGGTGGCTGTCCGACGCCGGCAATGCCGGCCACCCCGTACTGGTGGTGCCGAACGCCGGGATACCAGACATGGCCAAAAACAATGGCGAGTACCCGCTGCAGGCCGGCGAAATGTCGGAAATACTAGAGGACATGCTCGGAAAGTATCCAAACATTGGGGTGATAGGGGGGTGTTGCGGCACGACGCCGGAGCACATACGGATGCTGCGCAGCGTGATTGACAAGCATGAGGGGCGGGCAGTGCGCGTGCAGGCAATGAGGTAAATACCATCTCTCAAGGGGTGCATCGCTCAGATCCGTCTTATCAAGTACCCGCGTCCCGGAATCCACTAGCGGCATGCAAGAAGGGATGTTCTATTGTGCGGCGGGCGATGGGCGGCGGCGAAACCCCCGTCTTACACCGCCAGCGATCCTAGGCGCCTTGGGACCAGAAAGGTGGCGACAGAGGCAGCCAGATTATCACTGTGATAATGACGAGTCCCGGACTTGCCACACACACGTAGAATATGACAAGGCATGCTAACATGACGGCTGCAGTCCTGGCCTTTCTCCGTTTTTCCTCTCCCCGTTGTGTTCCATGTCTCCGACGCATATGCGGCCTTTAAGCCCAGTCGTGGATGCTACTCCCTCCTCACCGCCGTCAATTCCCACTGCTTCCACTCGCCCGCCTTTGGCGGATCCCGCCTCATGGACCTCTCGACCGGCCCGTCAGTTATGTCAAAGCCCGCCCCATCAAGTCCTGACTCCAATTCACATCTTGTGAAGAAGTGTATGAGGAGTCCCTTTTTGGGACCGGCCTCGTATCTGACGGTGAAGCCGCCGTGCTTGCCGCGCTCCGTGATGTGGTGTGTACGGTAGACGTCCGTGCCGGCCGAGTTCACGCGCAAGAACAGCAGCCCGCCGCCCCGCGTCATGGATGCGGCGTGCCAGATGTATTGCACTGAGGTCTGCTCGCTGCCGTGCTGGAACGCCTGTATCGATATGATGTAGTCAAACATGCCGCCGCAGTCAAGAAAGTCCCGGCGCGAGACGCGTCCCGAATACTCCGGATGCTTTATCAGCAGGCGGCGTATGCCCGACTCGGACACGTCGATTCCAGAAAGGCCCGGGCACGAGGCCGCCAGCGGTACGAAGTTGCGCCCGCTCCCGCATCCTACGTAGAGGCCGCGTCTGTCCGTCAGGCCGCGTTCGCGCAGGGCCTGGATAACGATGCTGGTGAACGGTATGGGCGGTTCGCCCTCGTACCTGCCGGATTCGTACTCCGCGTCCCAGCGCCGTGCTATGCCTGCATCGCCGTCATTCCCACATTCCATTTCATAACCATGGACGCGTGCCGCATAAAAAACAGATTTGGGTGTCATGGCGCCTCCGCGCGATGAGTTGCACGGTGCTGCGCCCTGCCTGACGTGCTGCCGCGTCTGGCAACCCTGCCGTTCCGCGTGGCGCTGGACGGCATGATGAATATTTGAGGCCTGATCGGCACGTGCTTGATGCGCTCGAGTATGCGCCGCCGGGGCCCTGGTGCATGCCGCGCGGTGGACAGTTTTCTTGACACGAGAGCGTACGCGCGACGGGCCGCGTCAGATGCTGCCTCCACGTCGTTGCGGGTGTAATTATAATGGTGTGCATTCTTTTTCGGCACCCCGTTAATGTGTTTACCAAAATAAGCGCTCCAATTACTTAATGCCACAAAGTCCATGGGCATATGGCTTCCGGATGGCAGCATCTCATGTAGCGCGTGGATATCGCGCGTGAAGGGGAACATTATGTCGTGGTGCAACAGGCATGCCTTTATCGAAGAGTCGATCGACTCGTACATAATGTAACATATGAACCCCGCAAGGTCGCGGTCGGAGCAGCCGCGTCTTTCTGCCAACAACAGTCCCTCTGATATTCCGTTTTCCGCTCTGCTGAGCCACTGAAGTGCACACCAGTCTGTATCGCATACATCTTTTTCATTGTGTCCGTCCTCGTCGCCGCAGCAGCCGCCAACGCCACCCGCCATGATGCCGTCAAGCGCACTGCACGCGTCTTTCGACCTGTAGAGTATGACGCTTTCGCCGTTGCGGTATCCGCGCAGTGCCCCGTACTCGGGCATACCATACAGGTTGGCATTACGTCCAATGGTCTGCGGCGTGTGCTCAAGGACGGTGGCACTTCTTACGCCGTCGCGCACCCCGGCCATGGCGCTGTGTAGAGACGCGTAGAACTGCTTGGACTCAGTACGCGTGACACATAAGATGTCTAGGTCGCTTTCAGGAGTCTCTTCGTTTCTCACCTGCGAGCCGAATATGATGAGCAACAGCAGCTCGTTGGATGGTTCGAAGGGCAGGGCCTTTTTGATGGCATCTACTGATGCGGTGGCGCGGCGGTTCATCGGTACATGTATGCATCGTGTATTCTTATCTATTTCACGGAGGCTTCTGTCCCCTCGCAGATACGTTCACGCGTACGAATCCGTTGGATCACCAAAGGTTGGGGAGGGGGGGGGGAAAGGATCGAGGGGAGGGGAACGGGTAGTAATGCGAGGATGCCGGAGTGGGAGGCTGGGACATCTACGTAACCTGAAAGCGGCCGTGGCAAGCGACCCGGCCCGCGGGCCGGCAGGCTGCGGGCGCATCATACATGTCCCCGGATTTCCGACTCTTGCATGAGAACTTGGTCGGGCTCTTGTATCCCGAGAACATGCTTTCCGCCAGAAGATTCGCACCCCTATCGTGCCTTTTCCCGGTTCCATCTAGGCAGGCCTGGACAGGGCCGGGCAGGGGCGGACGGCCGCTATAGCGAATCCGGGCGGAACCCGCGGCGTTAGGGCGGTTCTGCACGCGTGGGAAGCCTGAAGCGTATCCGAGGCTCTTGGATTGCATCCGAGGGATCTGAAAGCGTCTGAGGGACTCGCCTACCTGCTTGGGCTCTAACTGGCAAAGACGTTCCCATCGGGTTAGGGGCGGGCACCGAGGCGGGGCGCGGCAGCGGCCATCCCTGCCTCTGCAGGAAACCGGTACCTGCGCCCGGAATGATGAGAAACGAGGGCAGTCCACCCGTCTGGTTCAGTGAGGTGTAGGCTTTGCTCTGAACCCTCTTTGTCACATTGTTTGGGCGGCATGTTGGTTTTCACGGGCTTGCGCACGAACAAGAGGAAGAAAAACGGTGGTGAAAAAAAGAGTCAAAGGCACGGGGGTGCCTATGATAAAGCCTGTTAACGGAGTGCACTTTCATCCCCCGTCTTATAATTTTTGGGAGGCGTGACGGCCTCCCGGCGGTGGAGGGGAATCAGGAGTGATGAGTGCCTGCAGTACGACCGCATGCGTTTGCAATGAGCGCGGCCTTTCCGTCCGCGCCGTTTCATACCGTTATGATGTGCCACATGCTGCGCGACATGCTACGTCCGACCGGCACAACATGCTGGATCCTGTATGAGAATCTGGTCAGGCGCCCATATCCCGATAACATGCTTTCCGCCAGAGGATTCGCACCCATGTCGTGCCTTTTCCCGGTTCCATCCAAGCAGCCTGAACGGGCGAGCAGAGGCGGACGGCCGTCCCAGAGTTGCGCATTTGGGCATCTCTAGGACAGTACCTTCATAACCTGTCCGTCGCGCTGCTCCGACGTGAACAAGACCGCCGCCATCATCGCCGGTGTAGTTTTTGCCGTGGTGGTGCTCGGAGCGGCCGCACTGACATATTCGTATACCCAGATCTCAGTCAGCCTGGAGGACGTAGACTTCCACAGCATAGACTGGATGGATCTCACATTTTCCAACGTGCTTGTGATGGGAGGCAAGCTGCTGACAGGGAATGTTCTTGGAGCCGCGCTGGATCTGGTTGAAGGGATCAATCTCAATCTGGTGTTCGAGTTGAGTAATGGCGGACTTTTGCCTGTATATGTTCCGGACGTCACGTATGATCTGATGGTAAACGGCGTGTCCATGGGGCAGGGAACCAGCAAGATTAACACTATGATCGGCCCGGGACAGACCCAGCAGGTCACCGCAATCCAGGGCATTGAAAAGGACAGCCTCGCGCCGGCCGTCGGCGCAATCGTTGACTCCAAGGGGATCATCGACATCAGGGCGAGGGGAACCGCATACTTTGAGTTGTTGTGGCTGGAAATCCCAGTTCCGTTTGAATCGTCAAAACGGATATCGATTGTCGGCGAGGTGGAAAAGATGCTAAGCCAGAACCAGCGTGACACCGAGATAGCCTTGGCCGTTTCCGAGTCGAGGGCGCGTCAGGGAACCGCGGTGTCCATATCCGGCTGGCTCGTCGACTCGGACGGAAACGGCCTGCAGAACGGACTCATCCACATCAAGGACGAGGACACCGGAAGCGGGGACGACGATATCGCGGCCGTGTACACGGACGAGCGCGGGGAGTTCCACTACCTGTGGACCGCCAGGGCGATGGATCCGTTCGACAGC
>JAJEHG010000039.1 GCA_022823825.1 Nitrosopumilaceae archaeon
ACTCGTCGCGCGCAGCCAAAAACCGAGGACCTGCCGCCGGGCATGCCACAATTGCGGCAGAAACGGGCCCGCCCGCCGCCCAAGGCCCCTCTAAATGTCCACAAAATCAGGGCGGAACCTGCAAGAGTTGGACAGCGCCGCAGTCCTGCGTCGCAGACCCGGCCCGTCGCCCGCCATCCAGCGCGCGTACAGCAGACAAGGGGCGAAGCAACCTGCAGGCGGCACAACCCGAGCATGCATGGGCCGGAGCACCGCGACGGATTGCCGTGACGGCGGCCGCCAAAGGCGCCAAAAGACGGGCGCAGCAGAGGCCCGCACGCGGCGGTGGCACCGCAGCGCGCGTCACTTACAGTCGTTACCGGCAGACAGGCCCGCCGGCCCGCCGGCGCACGCGACAAAAAGGCCAACAGATGGGACGGATTGTTTTGGAGGGTCGCGGCCGGCTCCGTGGGGGGGGGAGGATTGTCTGCCGTACGCGCCCTCCTCTTACGAATCCTTAATTAGGGTCGCGCCAACAGCCTAGGCATTCATGGGCAGAAAGGAGAGGAGGGAGCGCGAGCAAAAGCGCCAGAGTTATGCGTCAAAGCATTCTGCCGAAAAGAGAAAACACCTGCTGATTGCAATGGGAGTGCTGGCAGTGATCGGCACGATTGTAGGATATGCGGTCTTCGAGTTTATCAACCTGCCAGGCACGGCGCCGGGAGGCCCCGAGAATGCGGGGGCGATAGGAAGCGCGCACACCCACACGGCAATCCTGGTCGAGATCTTTGACGACAAATTCGACTTTTCGGTCCCGTCATACCAGCTAAAGTCGAGCTGGATTCACTTTGAGGGGAGGGACGGCTCCACGATCCACAAGCACGCAACCGGGGTTACCATGGGGTACCTGTTTGAGACCCTGGGGATAGGCATAGACGAGAGCTGCTTCGTGTTCCCGGACGGCAGGCAGTTCTGCACGGACGAGACGTACAAGCTGGTGTACACGATAAACGGCGAGGAGACACCAGACATACGCGAATACGAGCCCATGGAGAACGACCGCGTACTGATATCGTACGGGGCGACGCCGGAGCAGCTGGAGATGCAGCACCTGCGCCTGGAGAACCAGTTCATAGTAAGGTGACGGCCGACCGGCCATCACCATCATCAGAATAAGAATAAAATGCAGAGGGGCGGATGCTCCCGGCCCCCTGTGGATCATTCATCCATCAGCGCTCGCAGTCCGGCGCATCTGTTGCGCACCGTAACCTCCGTCACGCCGGATGCCGCAGAGATGTCCTTTTGCGTCTTGGCCTCGCCGCAGCTTGTGCACGCAAGGTACAAGGCGGCGGCTGCAAGCCCCATCGGGTCCTTGCCGGCCGCCATCCCCTTCTTCTTTGCAGCTGTCAGTATCCGGGCCGCAATCCTCTGCGTCTTCTCGCTGAGCCCCACCAGGCTGGCAATCCTGGATATGCCCTTTACGGGATCGACTACGGGCATCTTGAGGTCGAGCTCCCTGAATATCAGGCGGTAGCATCTTGCCACGTCCTTGCGCCGGAGGTTCATCTCGTTGGAGATGTCATCAAGTGTCCTCGGCGTCTCGGCGTTGCGGCACGCCGCATACATGCATGCGGCCACCAGCCCGTCTATGGTGCGCCCCTTGACGAGTTTCTTCTCCATGGCCTTCCTGTAGATGTATGCAGCGTTAGTCACGACCGCGTCGTTGAGCGCAAGCTTGTACTTTAGCTTGCCCATCTCGTTGAGCGCCTGGCGCAGGTTCTTGTCGGCCGACGTCGGCGCCTGCGTGCGGCTGTCCCACGTCCGCAGGCGCTCAATGGAGCTCTTTATGCCAGCTGCGAGCGGCCTGCCTGTCGAGTCCTTGTTGGAGGGGCCGATCACGGTGGAGAGCCCCATGTCGTGCATTGTCAACGAAGTGCTGGCGCCTGTACGGGCCCTGTTTGACTCGTCGTTTGAGAACGAGCGCCATTCGGCCCCCATGTCGGCAACCCTGTCGCTGACTACCAGTCCGCACATGCCGCAAAATACCTCGCCTGTGCTGTCGTCCGTTACCATCTGCCTGCAAGTGCATATCGGGCATCTTGCGGACTGTTCATTCGCGTCTTCTTGCATACCATAGTTACCGCATTGTTCCTTTTATCCATTTTTCACAATCTCCAAGCATGTAATCAGGTATGAATGCAGTCAGTGTGGATAAACGGGCGGAGTGCCTGACCCGGGCAATCCCGCCCCGCCCTCTGTCATCCAGTCTGAGTCTGTCGGTGTTGTTGCTACTACTGCCGTCGCGCACACAACCGGGCACGCAGCAGACGCGTTGACACCCCGCACACGATCACGCGCCTTCATCCTGCGCGGCCTCCGCGCTACAGGGGCCGCGGCCGCGGCCGCCTGCGCCGTCGTCACTCGCCGGCCGAGTCCCGCACCAGCCTGTCAAGGACCGACTCGATCTCGCGTATGGACCACCGGATGTCCGCCACCTGGTCGGCCGTCAGCTCCCCGTCCCACGAGCGCAGTACCTCGCCTGCCATCTCCGATGAGTGGTACAAGAGGCCCCAGTACGGATGGTGCTCCGCGGTGGACTGCGCTAGCTCCGCCACGTCCTCAAGGCCGCTTGCCGCCCTTGCCCGGGGGGTAGCTTCGGGGCCCGTCATCCGGATGATCCGGTTATCTGCGTCGTGCTTTACCTTGAGCGCGATGCCGCTCCCGGCATGGCGTCGGACCAGTCCGATCAACTCGTGGTAAAACGTGTGATATTCGCTTGGAGAGTCCTCGCGCGCGCTGTCACCGGCGTCGCCGCCGCCATTCTCAGACGCGCACATGTCGCAATCCATGCAGTGCGGTGCGGTCGCGTGAATATATTCAGTACGCAAGGCTTGCGCCCCTCGCCGCGCTACGAGCCCATCATACCGACCATCTTCGGCAGTTCGCGGTACGCCTTCATCTCGTACACGCCGTTGTCGGCGCTCACTGTTACGATCTCCATCGGGTTGTTCTCCGGGGGCGTCAGGATTATCTTCTGCCCGGGTTTTAGTACCGCAAGGTCCTGCGCGTCGCCGGAGCCAAAGTTGACCCGGACGTTTGTCAGGGGCTCGGAGCCCGTGTTCTGCACCGTGACGCGCCCCACCACAAAGAGGCTTTGCTTGTCTATTATCGGATCCACAAACACGGAATACTTTTCAGTCGATATGTTCATCTTTACCACGTCCATGCCAAACACAAGGGCCATTACGACGATCGCCCCCGAGACCATTCCGATTATTGCAGTATATGCCCTCACGACTCGCGTTACACTCACTTGTAATTAACTAGTTTTACAGGAGCGGCGCCGCGCATCGCGGTGCCCGGTTCCCAGGGCCCGGGCGTGCTCCCGGCATCTTGCGCCGTGCCGGCCGGCCGTTGCGCCGGCGGCGTCCCCACGACTGCCTGCAGGTCTTCGGGGCGCCGGCGCGGCATGTGCCCGATAAGCGCCCGGCAAGACCTCCCCCTCCCCAGGCCACGGCTGCGTATGCGGCGCGCAAGCCCGGCAAAAAAGGGCAATGTTATAATGACTCGGGGCGGTGGCCAGCACATGACGATATCTAGCAGGAACGTGGTGGAGGGCACCGCAAGGGCCCCCCACAGGGCCATGTACAAGGCCATGTCCCTGACAGACGAGGATCTTGCAAGGCCGTTTGTAGGGGTGTGCCACACCGGCAACGAGGCCACGCCGTGCAACATACACCTGCCGCGGCTCGCGCTCAAGGCAAAGCAGGGCGTCGAGGACGCGGGCGCCACGCCGCGCGAGTTTGCCACCATTGCGGTAAGCGACGGGATAGCCATGGGGCACGAGGGGATGAAGTCCTCGCTTGTATCCCGCGAGGTGATAGCCGACTCAATCGAGCTGATGGTAAGGGCGCACCAGTACGACGCGCTGGTGGGAATAGCAGGGTGCGACAAGAGCCTGCCAGGCACCATGATGGCGATGGCGAGGCTCGACATACCCTCCGTCTTCGTGTACGGCGGGACGATAATGCCAGGAATGCTCGACGGCAGGGAGCTTACCATAGTCGACGTATACGAGGCAGTCGGCTCGTACGACGCGGGCAGCATCTCGCTTGAGCAGCTGAAGGACATAGAGGATGCCGCGTGCCCCAACGCCGGCTCGTGCGGCGGGATGTTTACTGCAAATACAATGGCGTCCATCTCCGAGGCAATAGGGCTCGCGCTGCCGGGAAGCGCAAGCCCCCCCGCAGAGGACGCGAGGCGCGAGGCGATGGCGTACGACACGGGGGCGGCGTGCGCAAAACTGCTGCTGGAGACGGGCATACGGCCCCGCGACATACTGACGCCCGAAGCCTTTGAGAACGCGATTGCGATGCTCAACGCGGTGGGAGGGTCGACAAACGGCATACTGCACCTCCTGGCGCTCTCAAGGGAGGTCGGGGTGGACCTCACGTACGAGGACTTTGAGAGGATCAGAAAGAGGACCCCGCACATCACGGACATGAAGCCGGGCGGGAGCTATGTGATGAACTCGCTTGACCGCATAGGCGGCATACCGCTCGTGATGAAAAAGCTGCTTGACGCGGGACTGCTCAACGGGGACTGCATGACCGTAACCGGAAGGACCATATCTCAGAACCTGTCGTCCGTGGCGCCGTACGCGGCGGCGGAGCCGCCCGCGGGGCGGGACGGCGGCGGCGCGGCGGCGGGAGCCCCCGGCATACTGCGCGATACGGACACTCCCATACACAGGACCGGCACCGCCGTGATACTGCGCGGCACGCTTGCCCCCGACGGGGCCGTAATCAAGACCGCGGGAGTCGAGATGGCCACGTTTGAGGGAAGGGCGCGCGTCTTTGACCGGGAGGAGGCGGCCTTTGAGGAGGTCTCAAGGGGCGGGATCGTACCGGGGGACGTTGTGGTAATCAGGTACGAGGGCCCAAAGGGCGGGCCCGGCATGCGCGAGATGCTCGCCACCACGGCGGCCCTGGTGGGCCAGGGGCTCGGCAGGCAGGTGGCAATGGTAACCGACGGCAGGTTCTCCGGGGGGACCAGGGGGTTCATGGTGGGCCACGTGGCGCCCGAGGCGTACGTAGGGGGCCCCATAGCCCTGGTGCGGGATGGCGACACGATCGTCATAGACACGGAGTCAAACCTCATAGACGTGCGCATATCACGCGACGAGATGGAGTCAAGAAAGGCCGGGTGGCAGAGGCCCCCGCCCAACTATACGCACGGCGCCCTTGCAAAGTTCGCGTCACTCGTGGGCTCCGCAGCACAAGGGGCGGTTACAAGGCCCGCCGCAGGGCAGTAAAGGCGGCGGTAAGGGCCGGCGGACACACGCATCGCGTCTTCAGGCTACCCGGCATCCGACGCCAAGGCGCATTTACGCGCGCGCCGCCTGCAGGCCCAGCATGTCGTGGTACGACTGCGGCACCGAGTTCCGGGACTGGGCCAGCAGCCTGTCGGCCGCCGCGTCGAGAATGTACGTCCTGGCCCAGTCCTGCTCGCTGCGGACGGAGCGCCCCAGCCCCTGCAGCAGCTTTGTCAGCGTGCGGGCCGCATACCAGCGCGGAAACCTCTTCATCTTGGCCCTCGTGCGCTCCTCCGAATAGTTCGGATACGGCACCTTTGCGACTATCTGGAAGCGAGACATGTCGTCCTTGAGGTCGACGCCCTCCCACAGGGACGAGGAGAGCAGGACGCTGCGCGGCCGGTCCCTGTGCTCTGCGATTATCTCGCCCTGCGTCCTACCGCCGGGGTTGGTGCTGTGGCATATCCTGACGCGGCGCCGGTTGCGCTCCGAAAGCCCGTTGAGGATTTGGTAGCACTTTGAGACGGACGACGTCAGGACGAGTCCGCGCTCGTCGGCGTGCGCGTCCATCAGCTCGTCTATCTTTGATACTACCGCCGCCTCGTCGGCCGGCGTGCTGCGGTAGTTGAGGTGCCTCACGCGCAGCATCTCCACGGCGCGGTTCTCCAACGGAAACGGCGACTCGGGGGCGTCCACGATCGCGACCGAGTCCGGGTCGAGCCCCATGTTCTCGCAAAAGCTCGGCTTGTCGATGGTGGCAGACATGAATAGGTTGTGCTTGGAGGTGAAGAACTCCCCGGCAAACCCCGAGACGTCTATCGGCTTTATCGACACGGCCCTTATGCTGCCGTCCGAATCGGTCTCGGGCCTGTTGACCACAAAGTTCCCCGCGTCCGAGGAGATCTCCTGCCTCGCATGGGCCGCCTCCTCGTAGATGGACCGGAGCCGGCTGAGTATGCGAAAGTCGGGGAGGGACTCGGGCGACACCGACTCCTCCACGTCCCGGATTCGCCCCGAGTAGTACTTTGCAATCTCGGTAATGACCTCAAGCGCACCCTCCACGCTCCCGAGGTCGTACCGCTCTGCTCGGATCTCCGCCTCCTCCAGGTGCCGCTGCCTGATGTCGTATCCGATGAACTGGACTATCTGATCCTCCAGGGTGTGGGCCTCGTCGAATATGGAGACGGCCCTCTCCAGGTACTGGCCGAACAGGTGCTGCCCGAACTTTATGATCTGAAAGTACGACGAATAGTTCCACAGGGAGTGGGGCGAGAGCAATCCCCTGTATTTTTGCATATAGTACGGGCACGCCTCAGGGGGGCAGTCGTCATCGTCCACCTGCTTGATCGTGGGCTTGAACCTGCACGTGTCGACGACCGGCTTGCCGTTCACCATCTTTTTTGTAACGCAGCGCCCCTTCTCGCACGTCATCCCGTTGCGCGCCGCGTATGTTTCGTCGTCCATCTTCTGCTCGGACATTATCTGGTGGCAGGCAAAGTTCGACTTGCCCTTGACGGGGCTGAGAAACGAAAAGTCCCCCACGTACTGGTTCTGGAGGTTCTTTGAGGCCGTGACCACAAACGAGCCGCCGAAGTGGCGCGCCACCGTCACGCCCACAAGCGACTTGCCCACGCCGGTGGGGGCGCACAGTACGATGTTCGGGTACCCGGATTTGATGCACGACTCTATCTCAGAAAGGATGCGCTTCTGGATCGGGCGCGGCACGAACGGGGCCGGAACCTTGTCCTCCAACATGGTATTGGTTGGTGTCGGTGCGTCAGTATTAATACCATGATGCGGCGGATCGGCGGCGGCTGCTACGACAACAGAGTCGCACTTTTTCTCTTCCTCCCTTCTTCCTCCCCCTCCCCCCCCCCCTTCCCACACGCGGCGTGGCGGCCGCGCCAAGCGCGACAAACCCAGCCTCAGTCAAGGTTAAAACGCATGACGTACATACACATTGGTATGCACCAGTGCTATTACTGCGGCCAGATGTTCGACACGAAGGAGAAATTATATGATCATCTGGAGATCCACACAGACGCCGAGCGGAACAGCGAGATCATGGCAAGAAGCAAAGAGAAGGCCGAAAGGGTGGAGGCAAGAGAGGAAGACGGTGGCGGCGAATCAGAGTCAGGCGGCGAGGCAGGTGGCGGCGAATCAGAGTCAGGCGGCGAGGCAGGTGGCGGCGAATCAGAGTCAGGCGGCGAGGCAGGTGGCGGCAATAACCGCACGGCGGAAACGCAATAGAAACGGCAACGCAGGAATAGTCGTTCGCGTCCATACGCGCAGTGCAGATGGGAGGAGGGCTGTCAGTTACGATAAACGGCGGCGGCGCAAGGTGTCTTGATCATCCCTTCAGGGCCTCGCGCAGCATGCCATCAAACCTGCGCTGGGCCGCGCTGTCGGCCCCGTGCCGCGTGTCCCTATCGTACTGGGCCTGCCGCGCTGCAAGCATGTCTTCAAGTTTGCGTATGGCAGACTCCACCACGAGCGCAGAGTCCTCCCTCGCGTTCTGTTTTCTCTGATCCTCATTTTTGCCGCGCGTGGGAAAGCGCATTCCGCACACGGAGCTCCGCACGCGTTCGACCTCCTCGCGCATTACGAGCTCCCCAAGGTCAAAGTGCCCCTGCTGGTGACACAACACGCCATCGTCGCAGTCAGGGCGGGCCCAGGAAAGAACAGGCCAGAACTCGGTGGTTATGTGAAGATCCGAGATCTCAAAGAGAATCGAGCCGTCAGCAGACTGCTCCGAGCCTACCGTCCACCTCGGCCTGTAGCGTATTGCGCTGTAGGCGTCCTCAAGTTCGGCAGGGTTCTGCTCGGCCTGAAAGTCGTCCCACGACAGAGCCAGTCCGGGGGACCACGGGACAGGATCGGTGCGGCTCACGACGTGCGGTGCCTGCGGCGTCATAATGGTATTGCGGCGGAGGCGGAGGCAGCAGGGCCAAACGGCTACGCGTGCGACGGCCCCGGCCAGGACGGTATTTTTTGACCTGATTGATCAAAAAATCACACATCGTGCAGAATATAGCGCGCCTGCAACGACACATCAAAGCAGACAGCGGAGGCAGGTTGTTTTATTGCCAGGCGCGAGCCACACGCAGTCCCCCAAAGGGCAAGACTGGCAGAGGCCTGACCGGCATGCTTCCGAGTTCGGACGGCACGGAAGGCGCGCCTCCCCACAGGCAGAACCTTTTGGGCAGGCCCGTGGATCTCCCCTCCGCGGAACCTGCACCCGCCGTCCGGATACGACATCAACATACGGCGGCAGCGGCCTCTGGCCGCAAACGGCCGCATCATACAGCAGCCAGACGCGGCGGCGGCGGCATGGCGCATACAGGCATCAGGCCATGCAGGACGCGCGGCACAATCCCAAACATTAAGTATTCACGAAAAATCGATCATCTATGTCGCATGCAGGGGGCGCTTACGGCCGGGGGCGCCGCTTTTCGGGGCCCAAGAGGCGCGAGCCCTCCATTCCCGTTGAGAAAAAGGTCGAGATGTTCATACTGAGAAACTCTCGGAACGGTTACTTTACAAAATTCTCCACAATTATGACAAAGTTCAACATTACAGAGTCCGAGACGTGGAACCTGGTAGGAATGCTTCTCTCCGCAGGCAACCTAGAGTCAATACACGATCCGACGTCAGGGGAGATGAAGATATTCGAGGTCGGCAAAAAATACGAGATACTGAGCACCGGTAGGAGGCGCAAGATGGAGGAGAAGGAAGAGGGCAGGGGCGGCCGCCAAGGCGCGGACGGGAGGCGCGGCGGCCATCCAAGAGGCAACAAGAGGGCGCAGGGCGGCGACAGGAAAGGCACAGGCAGGGAGGAGAGTGCCAGAAAAAACCGGGGACGTCCAAACGCCCAGAAAGAGGACCGTAGTAGTGCAGAAGGCCGGCGACGCGGCGCGCACGAAGGCGCCGGCGACGCGCGGCAGCCACAAAGCAATTAATTTGAGATTGCCGCAAGCCAGGCGTGTCGTTTTCCATAGACTGGCAGACGGAGTTCTACGGCATATCGTGGGCGTACGAGAAGGACAGGCTGGTGATATCGCTCGTGTTCGAGGATACTGGGATTGCAGCAGCCGTCGCAAGGGCGGTGGAGAGGTGGAGCGACAGGTTCACGCGCCTCACCATAATAGAAAAGGACGACGACGAGTTCGCGATATGCTGCTATCAGGATCCGCAGGTCTCAAAGGACGAGTCTAACACAGGGCTGTTCCGCACCGGCATGAAGCAGAGGAGCGGGTACGAGCAGGCAAAGCACATGATCCTCGAAAAGCCCCCGCTCATACAGATTGCATATGCGGCCGACGTGAGGGACATGGGGACGTACGAGCAGGTATCGCGCCTGGTTCCCATGAGAAAGTGCCGCATAATATCAGAAAAGGACCTGAGGCGGCAGGAATACCACTATGAGAAGACCGCAAACGAGACGTCGACGGACAGAAGAATATCCACGCCCACGACAGGATCCTGACGTTGTGGCATGCGGCAGGGGTGCGGGCATACCTGCAGCAGGGCAGGAGAGTAACGCAGCAACGCCAGACATGGCAGGCCGCTACAAAGCGGTGCAGTGTACAGGCCCGTAGGCCGCATTCTGCCCCGCCTGCCGCTTCAAAAAATGAATAAATCGTTCTTGGTCGTTATATAACGGTCATGCAAAAGACCATCATGGAAGAAAAAAAGCAGGCAGAAGCATGGGAAGATGTAATCGGGTTATCGTGGCTAATCTCCGACGGTGAATAGTGTACGGGCAGCCCGTTTGCAAAACTTTTTTTTTTTGATTTCCGACTGACTCTGGACTCTGTCCATTCTCCTTTCTTTCTTCCCTCCCCCTCCCCCTCACAACTTCAAAATGTCACATTACGGACAGCTCTGACAGAAACAGGGACAAACCGAACCAGAGGCGCAGTCGGAGCATCCGGATGCAGTCCCGCCTCTTTTATTACCGGACGCCCGTAACGTCAGCGTGCACGACATGATATGCGGCATCGACGAATCCGGCGTGGGATCCATAATAGGGCCCATGGTGTTTGCAGGAGTCGCAGTACAGGCAGAATCGTCCCGTACGCTGAGACGGTGGGGGGTTGCAGACTCAAAGACACTTCCCTGCAGCGCGGTGTCAGCAATATACAAGAGGATTGCAGGCGCGCCGCAGCACATGCTCATGCACAGGACATCCACGATAACGCCGCGCGAACTAGACATGGCCGCGGCGGACAGGCTCAGTGGCGGCGGTAGTGGCAGTGGCAGTAATAGAAGAAGAAGAAACAGAGGCGCCCGGCTCAGAGAAATAAAGATAAGCCGCGTTGCAGACATCATAGCCAAGCTTGCCACCGCATGCCGCGCGACCAACCGACGCATGGAAGCCGCATACATAGACTCGTTTGACGCCGACGCGTCAAATCTGTCGGAGGACGTCTCGTCGGCGGTTTCGTCCAGGATCAAACTCGCAACGCCCAGCACCCGCGCGCTCGAGACGCCGCGGATCGTATGCCAGACGGGGGCAGACGGCACCATGCTGCCGGTCGCGGCCGCGTCGATAGTGGCGGTCGCCACATACAGGCAAAGAGTGCACAAGATACACAGGGCAATGACGGCACGCGGGTACGCGGTGAGGGATACGGGGTTTTTTGACTCGGAGAAGGGCGGAATGTACCGCTACATATATGACTATTATCAAAGCCACAACACGCTTCCGGAATTCGTTCGGGCAAACTGCAGACCTATGAGGCGCCTCGTGGGCATGTGCTCAAAGGAGGGCAGGGCTCCGACAGCCTGCGCGCATGCACTCGGAGGGCCGCGCCGCCTAATCAACCCTTAAGTAATACTGGATTGTACGTCATCTATGAATTTTGAAAACCTGCTGCGGAGGATCATGGATTCGGACGTCAACATCAGGCACAGCATAGTGACCGACATCGAGGGTAACATACTTGCCGTAAACCACCGCGAGGGGGTGTCCAACTACCTCTCAGAGGAGGAGACCGAGGCGTCGCTAAAAAGGGCCGCGAGTGCATGGAAGGGCCGCAAGGCGCTAAGTCCTAAGATCGGACCGGGCACGTTCGCAATGGCGGCATTCCAAAAGATCACAAGGATAACGTTCCCGCTCGGCGACGACAACCTGATCTTTGTAAGTATGGGATCAGACAGCGTGCGTTACGACATGCACGAAGGCGGCCAAAAGCAGATAGTCTCAAAGGTGCTCGGCATACTCAGCAAGGATCCGACAAGGGCATTAGGCTGACGGCACGAAAGCCCGCCCATGCGGCCGGCAAAGCGCGATAGCTGGCGCAGCATAGGCGGCAGGGCCACGACGCGTACAGGCACGCAAGTCAGAAAAAAAGAAGACGCGGCAGCGGCGCGCGCCGTCTACGCCGGACGCGTCACTGCTTTGGATAATGCAAGTCGCACAGCATGATGTCGCCGCTGGCGGTGCTCAGGGCCCTGATTCCGTGCCCGTCGTCGACGCCCTTGCCGCAGGCGTTGCATGCGACCGGACGGGCCGCGGTGCAGACCAGTCGCGGCCGGGGCATGTAGAGATCCTGTAGTATAGTGCTCATGGCATGTGTAGGGGGCACGCGAATATAAAAGTACCGTACTTTCAAGTTCTTATACGGTCGTATACTTATGTCCGGGCACGGAGGCCGCATTGCAGATGGGAGGGCGCACCGGGTTCTTGGCCCTGTCGCGGCTGCGCGTGCGACCATATGCAAAAGCGGCCAGGTCCTGAGCCTGCGGCAAGAGTGACCGTGCCACGAACAGGGGTGGGTCCCGCCCGTGCCTGAGACTCTTGGGGGCTTCGGCAAGCCTGCGGGGTTATTGGCCATACGTTGTAAGCAGGGCCAAACGCGATTGCCACGGGCAGGGGCGCGAGTCCGTACACCGAAATCTCATCGGTTTAAATAAAACCCCCCGGCCGTCACGTACATGGGTGGACGTATTTGGAAGGACGCGTATCGTGCCACTAGACATTCCTGACAGAAACCAGTTCCAGATTTACAGCAGCATATCGCGCAGGTACGAGCACTCCTTTCTGTTCGAGTCGCTTGCCGGCCCAGACGCGCTTGCCGAGACGTCCATCATGGGCTTTGGCCCGACGCTGATCCTGAGGGCGTACAGGGACCGCGTTGAGGTCGCGCCCGGCGACGCGGCACACGATGCCGCGTCCGCGGAGCGCGTGCAGTCCATATGCAGGGCCGCGGCGCGCAAGAGCGGCGGCGACACCGGAGGCGCGGGAAAGAGTGACGGTACGGCCGGACAGGTGCGCGGTACGTCCGAAGGCATGAAGATAGTGACGGACGACCCGTTTGACACGATCAGGAGCGTGCTTGCGGCAGCGGCCGGGGCGGCCCCTGATGCAAAAGGCGCCGGCGCGACAGAGTCCGGTTACAGGTACGTCGGAGGGGCAGTCGGCATGGTAAACTATGACGCGGTCCGCACAATCGAGGACGTCCCGGACTCCAACGGCTCCGACCCGCTGGTCATGGAATTCGGGATCTACGACGACGGCATACTGTACGACAACAAGCTCGACAGGCCGTTCTACTTTTATCGCGGCCAGAGCAGGCGGGACAGCATGATAAAAGCAGCAGGGGACAACGATTGCGACGGCGGGCGCGCACGCGGCGGATTTCGAGCGACAAACGTCAGGCCCAGCGTCGACGCATCAAGATTTGCAGAGATGGTCGACAGGGCCAAAAGGTACATCCACGACGGGGACATATTCCAGGCCGTGCTCTCCAGGCGCTTTGACTTTGACGCGGACGGCGACACGCTGGCCCTGTACGGGACGCTGCGGGGGCTCAACCCGTCCCCGTACATGTACTACATGAGGCACGGCGAACGCGTCACCATAGGCGCGTCGCCGGAAATGCTGGTAAGGGTCACGGGCCCAGAGGTCGAGACGTTCCCCATAGCAGGCACCAGAGGCGTCACGGGGGACGACGCCGAGGACGACAGGCTTGCCGCCGAGCTGCTTGAGGACCAAAAGGAGCTGGCAGAGCACACGATGCTCGTGGACCTGGGACGCAACGACATAGGCAGGGTCTGCAGATTCGGGACGGTCCGACCCGTGTCGCTCATGAAGATAAAGCGGTTCAGCCACGTGCAGCACATAGTGACCCACCTGGCGGGCACCATATCTGACGGGGCGGACATGTTTGACGCGTTCAAGGCCGTCTTTCCTGCCGGCACCGTCTCCGGGGCCCCCAAGATAAGGGCCATGGAGATAATAGACGAGCTGGAGACGGCGCCGAGGGGGCCGTATGCCGGGGCCGTCGGCTACTTTTCATACAACGGGTGCTGCGACTTTGCCATAGCCATACGCAGCATATTCATAAGCGGGCAGAGGGGGTTCGTCCAGACCGGGGCCGGCATCGTATACGACTCCACGCCGGACAGCGAGTTCAGGGAGACGGAGCACAAGGCGGGCGCGATGCTCCAGGCGCTCAGGGAGGCATCGGCATGACAAGGCTGCTTGTGATAGACAACTACGACTCCTTTGTGTACAACATTGCCCAGTACATGGGGGAGCTGGGCGCAGAGTGCACGGTGGTGCGAAACGACAAGACATCGGTGTCGGATATCGCAAGAGAGGCATACGACGCAATTGTCATATCGCCGGGCCCCGGCACCCCGGAGGACGCCAGGTACTTTGGCATATGCACCGACGTGATAAGGGGGCTGGGCCCCACGACCCCCATACTGGGGGTGTGCCTGGGGCACCAGGGGATAATACACGCGTTTGGCGGCGCCGTGGTCAACGCGGGATGCGCGCGGCACGGAAAGACGAGCCCCGTGGCCCACTCCGGGGCGGGGGTCTTTGCAGGGGTGCCGACCCCGTTCAGGGCCACCAGATACCACAGCCTCGTGGGGGACCGAACCGTGGTGCCGGACGCGCTCGAGGTGACGGCCCGCGCGGAGGACGACGGGGAGATCATGGGCGTGAGGCACAAGAGATACCCCATAGAGGGCGTCCAGTTCCACCCAGAGTCCATAATGACGGAGCACGGCAAGGCCATCCTTGCAAACTTTCTGGGCATGGCCCAAAAGGTGGCGGGGAGGGGAGGGGAGAAAACATGAACACAGAAGAGATAATCGGAGAGGTGTGCGCCGGAAGAAACCTCGACTGCGCGCAGGCAGAGCACGTGGCGGGGGCCATGCTTGACGGCGAGACGAGCCACGAGCAGAACGCGAAATTCCTGGGGTGCATGTCGGCAAAGGGCGAGACGGACGCGGAGCTTGCGTCGATGCTCGGAGTCATGATGAGGAGGGCCGTCCGGCTGCAACCAAACGTCAGGGGGCCGATAATCGACGTGTGCGGCACCGGAGGCGACATGCACCGGACGTTCAACGTGTCGACTGCGGCCTCGTTTGTGGCCGCGGCCGCGTCGTCGTGCGGCTCGCCGCGCGACAGGTTTTCAGTCGCAAAGCACGGCAACCGGTCATCGTCGGGGGCCTCCGGCAGCGCCGACGTGTTCGAGGCCCTCGGATACGACAACTCTGCAGAGCCGTCCAGGGTGCAGGAGATACTTGAGAGGTGCGGGCTGTGCTTTGTGTTTGCGCAGAGGTTCCACCCGGCGATGAGGCACGTGGCGTCTGCCAGGCGCGCGCTCGGAAAGAGGACCGTCTTCAACGTGCTGGGGCCGCTTGCAAACCCGGCGGGGACGTCCAGGCAGCTCGTGGGAGTCTCCACGGAGGATTTGCTTGACAGGATACCAATAATACTGGCGGGGCGCGGGGCCGAGGTGACGATGACCGTAATGTCAGCAGAGGGCATGGACGAGCTGTCGACCAGCTCGTCAAATGCAGTGCGGGTGTCGCGCGGCGCAAACGGCGGCGGCGGCAGCAAAAAATTCACAGTCAAGCCCGAGGAGGTCGGACTGCACAGATCCGACATCTCAGAGATCAGGGTTGCAGACGCCTCCGAGTCGACAAGGGCGGTGGTGGGCGCCGTAGACGGGACTGCCAGCAGGGCGGTAACGGAGACAGTGGCGTTCAATGCGGCAGGGGCCCTCGTGGTCGCGGGGGCGGCAGACAGCCTAAAGGACGCAGTCCCGGCGTGCATGGATATAATCAGGAGCGGCAGGGCGTCGGCGGAGCTCGACTCGTTTGTAAAACACGCCGGAAGCATGGAGATGCTGGAGGGGATAAGGAACAGTGGCGCATGACATACTGCGCAGGCTTGTTGCAAACTCCATGGCCGCGCTCGACGACGGCGTATACGACGTGGACGCGTACGCGGGGGACGCGGCAGGCAGCCTCCGCAAGTCCGACTACGACCTGGCAGAGCGCATAAGGACGGCCCCCCACGCGGCCGTAATATCGGAGATCAAGTTCTCCTCCCCGTCCGAAGGCAAGCTCAGGACCGCGTCGGATCCCGCCACGATTGCGGCCGCCATGGTCAGGGGCGGCGCCGTCGGCCTGTCCGTACTGACCCAGCCCCACCTCTTTGGCGGATCCCCGGAATACTTTGCAAAGGTCAGGCAGGCAGTAGACGTGCCGATGCTGATGAAGGACATCATAGTGGACAAAAGGCAGATCGACGCCGCAGTGCGGATAGGCGCCGACTACATACTGCTGATACAGTCCGTGTTTGGCTCCGGCGCGTGTACGGGGCAGACGGCAGACGGGCTTGCAGAGTACGCCCGCAGTCAGGGACTCGGGGTCCTGCTGGAGGTGCACACGGCGCAGGAATACGGGGAGGCCGCGGCCTCCGAGGCGGACATCATCGGGATCAACAACCGCAACCTGGACACGCTTGCAATCAATACCGACGTGACACGCGACATACTGCAGCTGCGAGGGCAGGCGCGCCAAGGGACCGGAGATGAGCGCGTCACGATATCGGAGAGCGGGATAGCGTCGGCCGACGACGTCAGGAGGGTGCGCGGATATGGGGCCGACGGGTTCCTGGTAGGATCAAGCATAATGAAGAGTCACAATATAGAGGAGGCCGTAAGAGGGATGGTGAACGCGTATTGAGCAGAAAATACCCAAAAAATGGCAGGTTCGGGGAGTTCGGCGGCAGGTACATACCGGAGACGCTGGTGCCACCCGTCGAGGAGCTTGAGGAGAGCTATCTCAGGTTCAGGGACGACCCCTCGTTCAAGGCGGAGCTTGACTCATACCTAAGAAACTATGCCGGGCGCCCGACCCCGCTGTACCATGCAAAGAACCTATCGGGCGAGCTAGGGGGGGCGCAGATATACCTCAAGCGAGAGGACCTGCTGCACGGCGGGGCACACAAGATAAACAACACGCTCGGGCAGGCGCTCCTCGCAAAGCGCATGGGAAAGCGGCGCGTCATAGCCGAGACGGGGGCCGGACAGCACGGGGTGGCCACCGCGATGGCGTGCGCCGCGCTCGGCATGAGGTCGGAGGTGTACATGGGGTCCACGGACATGGCAAGGCAGAGACCCAACGTCCTGCGCATGGGAATGCTGGGCGCCGTTATGAGGCCCGTCGATTCTGGCTCGCGCACCCTGAAGGACGCGATCAACGAGGCCATACGCGACTGGATTGCAAACGTGGGCGACACGTACTACCTGCTCGGCTCGGCCGTCGGCCCACACCCCTACCCCGTGATGGTCAGGGACTTTCAGAGGGTCATAGGCGACGAGATAAGGAGGCAGGTCGCAAGACAGGCCGGGGGCGGCGGCACCGCCGACGTGGTGATTGCCTGCGTGGGCGGCGGCTCCAACGCGATAGGAACGTTCTACCCGCTTGCGGGCACTGGCACGAGGCTGGTCGGAATCGAGGCCGCCGGCCGCGGGCTCGGCACCGGAATGCACGCGGCCACGCTCTCGGCAGGCAGGCGCGGGGTGCTGCACGGCATGATGACCTACCTGCTGCAGGATGCGGAGGGGCAGATAACAGAGACGCACAGCGTCTCGGCGGGGCTTGACTATCCCGGAGTGGGCCCAGAGCACGCGTATTACAAGGAGTCCGGCGCCGTGTCGTACCGTTCGGCGACCGACTCGGAGGCAGTCGACGCGTTCATGAGGCTGACTAGAACGGAGGGGATAATACCGGCACTTGAGTCGTCGCACGCGATAGCAGAGGCAGTCAGGATCGCGCCGCAGATGAAGAGGTCAGAGCGCATCGTGGTCACGCTATCTGGCAGGGGAGACAAGGACGTGGAGGAGGTTCAGAGGTACCTTGCAGGCGGCAGGTAAAGAGAAGAGGGGCCGGACGGCCGAGGGCCATAACAGCGGCAACAGTAGCGACAGCTATAGCAGCAGCAGAATAGCATCCAAGTTTGCAGAACTGCGCGCCAGAAACGAGAGGGGCCTCGTCACATACGCAATGACCGGGTTCCCGTCAGACAGGGTGTCGGTGTCCGCGGTCTCCGGCATGATAAGGGGAGGGGCCGACGTCATAGAGCTGGGCTTTCCGTTCTCCGACCCGCTTGCAGACGGGCCTGCGATACAGGAGGCAAGCTCGGGGGCGCTCGGCAGGGGCGCAACCTTTGAGAGGTTCCTCAGAACCGCGTCAAGGATAAGGCGCGCCAACAGGGACGTGCCGCTCGTGCTCATGACATACACCAACATACTGTACAACCTCGGATACGACAGGGCGGCGTCCATGATATCAGACGCTGGAATAGACGGGATCATACTGCCAGACATGGCGGTCGACGAGTCGGCGCCGTACGTGGCGGCCGCCCGCAGGTGTGGGCTGGACACGATATTTCTGGCATCCCCGAACACCCCGGCAGGCAGGCTGCGGCGAATCGCGAACATCTCGACGGGCTTTCTGTATATGGTGGCCGTATACGGGACCACGGGCGTCAGGAGCGCGCGTGCCGGGGGACGGGCAAGCAAGGCGGGTGGCAGCTCGGTGGCAGGATACGCCCTTGACGCCATCCGCAGGGCCAAGCGCACGGCAGTGCGTTCCGGGGCGCGGCTGCCAGTAGGGGTCGGATTCGGAATCTCCTCGCCTGCCGACGTCAGGCAGTACGTCGGGGCGGGGGCAGACGCGGTCATAGTGGGGAGCGCATACGCGAAGATAACCAAAGAGTCGGCGCCAAAGGACGTCGAGAAAAACGTGTCCACGTTTACAAGAAGGCTCAAGGCCGCAACACGCAACGCGTCCTGAGCGTACGACCGAGGCCGCGCGCCGCACCACGGCGAGTCGCCTGCAACCCGCCGGAATCCGCGTCCAAGTACGCTTCTGGACGCCAGGGAGATCCTGCCGGTTCCTCAGCCGCCCGCCCTGTTCGACGCCTAGGGACGTGATCCTAGGATATGCAGTGGCAAGGCCCGTACTCCTCGTCGTATGCTGCCCTACACATACCCTCGAGTCTTGAGATACACGCCGACGAGGCGCTCTAACATCACTGGCGCCCCGAAGGGCTTGACTGGGTACCCGAACGGATGCCAGCTCTCGTGTCTCCCAATCGATTTATCAATAATTGCCAAATGTTCTGTATCAGGGTCTTCCACTTGTTACGTCCCTCGACCGAGATGCCCGCGCCTCTGCGGGGGTCTTCCTTATGGAGTCGTGTCTGCGCACGTGGTTGTAGTGAACCTTCATGCCTGTAAAGACTGGGGTGCTCACCTTGCCAAGCCCGCGAAAGGTCTTCTCGCGGTCGCGTATGGTTCCGTTCAGGCGCTCCATCCTGTTGTTTGACGGGGGGTAGTTGTCCCCGGTGCCGCCGTTGGGGCCTATGCGCTTACTGCAGATGCCCGCATCGCACTTGTGGTATGTCTTTGTACAGAATATCTTGCGGGCCGCCTTCTGGCACGCGGGCAGCTTGTTGGTGATCAGCACCGAGGAATTCTTGCCGCTTGTCGCCTCCTTGGTCATGCGAAAGATGTTATCCGCGTCGTGCTTGTCCTTTGAGTCGGCCAATTCACCGGCAAGCCAATAGCGGGTGTCGTCGTCCATTGTGGCAAACAGATAGTGCTTCTTGCCGTCCACCTTGACCCACACCTCGTCGCCGCGGTACCAGTTGCCAACATCGGGTGTCAGGCTGTCCGTAAACAGGGACGCGATCTTGGAGTAGCGCTCGACCCACCTGTATACCGTACTGTTTGACACGCCGATGCCGCGCGCCTCGAACAGGCTGGCGATTGCACGCGTGGACATCCCCGCATAGAACAGGTGCACCACCTCGCTCACGACTGCGGGATCGAACTGCCCGTACCGGAACCCGAAGTTTGCCGTAAACGACTTGCCGCACGCGCCGCACTTGAACTTCTGTACGATACCCGACTTGTTCCTGTGGATGCCGCGCCTCTTGATCTTGTCCGACCTGCAAAACTTGCAGAACCTGACCGCATCGTGCGACTCGACCTTCATGCCATACTATGTATTGAACCCACATATAGGTTATACCATGAACCCATATATGGGAATGAATTATATGTCAGTGTGGCGTATCGGAGACATGAGCATGAAGGTGGACGGCGACTACTGGCGGCACGAGTGCAACAGGTGCGGCAGGGTGTGGTACAGCATAAAGGCCGAACCCAAAAATTGCGCCAATGTGAAGTGCAAGTCGCCGTACTGGAACAAAAAGAGGGTCAGGTAGGCCCACGGGCCCGAACCTGCGCACACCGGTTAACATTATTATACCATCAACGCGTAGACACATCATGGAAGCGGAGAGTCTGATCCTGACCGAGGATGCGCCTGAGAAGACAGTCCAGCGGTCGTCAGATAGTTCTGAGGGCAAGATCTTCACGGTGATCACCTATCCAATAAAAAATGAGAAAGAAGTTCTAGATTTTTAGAATCTTCTGCCGATTTCATTTACTTTGTCGGGCGTTCTACGTTCATTTGTCCGGTTGCATCGGTCAGATAGATTCTATTCCCGACATGATCGAAGAATCTCGTTCGTGCGATGTTGAGCAGGCTCACGTGCAACAGAATTTTTGTTCCATCGTCCAATAGATACTCACTCGGTTCGTACTGTAGCGTGGTGTACCTGCAATTCTTTACATCAATGCCCCCTTCCAGCTGCTCTTTTGGGTATGACATGGTGCTTGGTTCGCCCTGTACTGACGGATCACACAAGCAGACCTGTTGTTGGTCAATCTCAACATTGTGCTTGGTCGTTCCGTCCACTTCCTCTGTCCAGACCGATTTTAGCATGGCGCGGGATTTGAGCTTGGTTCCGTCTTGTAGGCTGTACTTGTTCCAAGACTCCTTGATGACCTCAAAGTCCAAGTATTTGCGGTTCATTACCAGCCATCCATCTTTTACGTATTTATGAGTTAGTGCCGCCTGCGCCTGCCAGCTCCTGAACTTGCAACGGTACCAAATTAGAATTTTGTTTCCTAATTCACCCATGCACGCCTGTCGGGCCACCGCGGATTGCGGCATGCATGCGGGTGCAGCTGGGGGACGGGATTCGGCGATCACAGCGCTTAAGTAACAGCAGTATGATCATCTCATCGAACACTAC
>JAJEHG010000045.1 GCA_022823825.1 Nitrosopumilaceae archaeon
GTAGTGTTCGATGAGATGATCATACTGCTGTTACTTAAGCGCTGTGATCGCCGAATCCCGTCCCCCAGCTGCACCCGCATGCATGCCGCAATCCGCGGTGGCCCGACAGGCGTGCATGGGTGAATTAGGAAACAAAATTCCTTTTACTATTGTAATCGTTTATATTCTCATCTATGAAGCGTGCTCGCCGGTTTTCTCCGCAAAGGTCACGGGGGACTGGGGACTTCTGGCGGATTGCGGCGGTGTTTGTTGATCGCGCTGTGGTCATTACGCAAACCGGCTCCGGGGGTGCAGGAGAAATAACGACAAGGAATCTGGCAGAAGCGGCAAGGGAGAAGGGGGGGGGGGGCATGGCGCGCGGAACATGGCGCGCGTGCGTCCGTGGCAGTCACCAATAATCAATATTTATTTGTGGGGGCACGGCAGCTTCACCATGCACGACGACGAGCCTGACACGTTTGAGGCGATGACCTGGCCCGAAAGGCTTGTGGGCATGCTTGCCGGAATCGGCGTCGAGGCGGAAGCCTGCGGCGTGGGCACGACTCCTGCGGAGTCCGGCGATTACTACTCTAGGTATGCGGCAAGCACGCCGCGCATGGTGACCAACCGCGGGTGCGCCGTACTGAAGGGGTGCAATATAGACGCGGTGCACATCGTACAAAAGGGATGACTTTGATTAGTGGCAGTGATAAATGATGGCAGTGATGTATACCGCAATGATGGCCGTGATGAAGGGCGGGCGATGAGCGGAGATGCAGGATCCAAACGTCGCGCCGTGGGGGGCCCTCGACCGGTACCAGGCCCACTTTCTGGTGAGCATACCGAATTATAACGAGAGGGTGCACAAGGGCGCCGACGTCTTTGCAAGGACAAGGCTTGAGACCCGCGGACATTTTGCCGCAAAAAGGGTCGAGTCGGTCAGCTGGGAGGGGCCAAGCCATCCGCTGCTGGCGCGGCTCAACCAGGATGCGGATCTCAACGAGATGATCGCGCGGCAGTCGGTATGGGATGCTTCCATATCCGTCGAGCAGACCGGCGAGAACATACGCATACACGGCAGGTGGAGGGACGAGGCCGCGTTTGGCATTGGCCGTGACATGTTTGAGATCTACGACCGCATAGCCGGGCACGTCAGGGAGTCATGCCTTCCACCAGTCCAGTGACACAAAGTCCACGTTCTTGCTGCTCCTCGGTATTGCCAGTATGAACTGCTTTCTGACGGTCGACGCAAGCCGGCCTGCCAGCACTACCCCCGTGGACGTCACGGGATCCGCCCTGCTGTATACGTGCACCATGTATGGCGCGTGGTCGATGCCGGGCCCGTTCTCGTACACTGCAAAGTCGCACCCGAACTTTATGCCGGAGCTGACCACGTATCCAAGGTCCCTGAACTTTTTGTACACTATGTACTTTTTGTCAAACTCGTGGTACTGGCCGCGGCACATCTGCGCCATCTGCTGCGCCGACACGCGGCGCCGCGACATGGTTACCCTGATTACGCCGCTTTCAAGCAGGTAGAGGCCCTCTATGAGGTCCAGCACGAGCGGCACGTCTATCTCCTCTATCCTCGGCTTTGGCATGCCCACGGGCTTGCCATAATACCCCATGGAGAACACCGTTTTGGCGTCGTCCCTGTCCCACACCATCACGCGGTTCTCGACAAGCTCGCAGGGTATGGCCCTCCTACTCCTCCTCTTTGCCATGCGCAGCGTGCGCACTGCCTGCGTATATGGGTTGCACTCTTCCTGTCTTATGGCGCGGCGTGATCAGCCCCGCCGGCACATTATGTCGCAAAACGCACGCGCGGACTCAGAGGCTGAGGGCGAGCAGTATGAACGAGTCTGAGACCCTCTGGCACTTGTCGGCCATCTCCTCTATCCCCTCTATCACGTCCTTCATCAGCATCATCTCCTTCGTATTGGTTATCTCCGTTAGCAGCTTTATCGTGGCCTGTCTGTACTTTATGTCGATCTCCCTCTCTATGGTCTGGGTCTCCTGCGCGAGCTCTATCGCGTTTGCCGTGTTTGTGGTCAGGCTTCGTATTATCTCGTTGAGCTTGTACACCTCGTCGACCACCAGGTCGATTAAATCCGTGATGTCCCTGTCGATCTTCGCGTTTCGCAGGGTGGTCGGCTTTACGTTAGAAAGCTTGAACGATATGCCGGTGATGTATCCTGCAATCTCGTCCATCGTATACGCTGTGTTGAGCAGGTTCTCCCTGTTCATTATCAGGCCCCCGACGTCGGCGACCTCCCTTGTTATCTTCCGGCGCAGGTTCTCCACGTCCTCCTCGATGGACGATATCTGCTCTAGCGCGGACTTGATTCCCGGCTTGTCCCTCTTCATCATCAGGTCCGGCAGGGTGGCGAGTTCTCTTGACGCGTTGAGTATGCGGTTGATCTCGTCCTGGAGTACGGCAATCGCCTTGCGCTTTGCCTGCACCTCCAACTCCCCACTATACATAACAGAGAGTAAAAGGCGATTCTGTAATTTAAGTTGTGTATGGTTGCGGCCACGGCCGCTTCTGGGACGGACCCGTTTGCAATAGCAACAACAACGACGACGCGGATCATTAGGCCTACCATCACGCTTCGGCCTGATGGCCGAGGGGCAGCAGACGGCGCTCCCGTCCGTCACCCCGCATGTGGGGTCTTTTTCTGGCTCCTGTACAGCGAGACTATCTCGCGCGTCGTAGACGCGCTTTCTGGGGGCTTTTCGTCCCTCGTGCGGCCCGTATACTTTGGAAACCTGAGCGCGAGCCCCGCGTCCTTTCTTACCGCATCCCACGCGGCCCTGTGCACGGGGCTGAGCGTTATCTCCGATGCCACCGTCTCTATCACAAGCTCGGGCTCAAACCACACCTCTGCCTCCATCGTGCTGTCTATGCGCGGGTTTCTTCTTATCGTAACCTTGGGGTGCAGTATCTGGTAGAGCCTGTCAAGCTCCTCGTCGGTGAATCCGGTGCCCACCTTGCATACGCTGGGGAACGTGTCAAGCTGGTCGTCGTACGCCGCGAGCAGGAGCGTGCCGTATATGCCAGTCCTCCTGCCCTTGCCAAAGAACCCGCCGACCACCACCAGGTCGAGGCTGTCGCCGAGCTCGTTTCTGTACTCCTTTTTGAGCTTTAGCCAGTTGCTTCCGCGCGCCCCCGCCAGGTACGCGGCGTCCGGCATCTTTAGCATCAGGCCCTCGCTTCCGGCGTTTATTGCATTCTCCATAAACTCTGACATCTCCTGCGCGCTGGCTATCGTGGCCATCACAACGCACCTCACGCGCTCCCCCTCCGTTACGGCATCCTCCAGCATGGCGCGCCTCTCTGTATACGGGGCCTCCAGGCAGCTCTTGCCGTCCAGGTATAATATGTCGAAGAAATTGACCGCAACCGGGTACTCGGACACTGCCTTTTCGATCTTGTGCTTTCTTCTGCGGTGCATAAGCTCCTGAAACGGCAGGAACTCCCCCGTCTTCTCGTTTACCGCAACCGCCTCGGCCTCCAGTATGGCCTCGTCTGCGGACACGTCCTGCGGCAGCCTCTCTACGATGTCCGGATAGTGGGCGGTGATGTTCTCAAGCCTCCGCGAGAATATCTCGACCCTCTTGCCTGACATGTGCACCTGCACCCGCTCGCCGTCAAGCTTGTACTCGGCGGCCAGCCCGGCGCCCATCTTTGATATTGCGTCCTCCTCGCTCTTGACGCGCTCGGCTAGCATGGGCCGTATGGGGCGGAACGGCTCGGCCTTGAACCGGCCTGCGCCCTCCAGCCCGTCCGCGGCGATGGCCTCGGCGACGGCCCCGAGGTCGCTTGACACGTTGTATGCGCGCTCGACCGCGCCGCGGTTTGCCTTGTCCCCGGTGAACGCGGCGGCCAGCGCGTCCATTATCGTGTTTTCGGCTATGCCAAACCGCAGCGTCCCGAGCAGTATCTTTAGTATGTATCCGGCCTCCGCCGGGCGCGCGTCGTTGAGCAGGCTTGATATGTACCTCGACTTCATGTCCTGCGAGCGCGCCCCCTCGAGCCTTGCAATCTTGAAGAGGGTCTCGTACACCCTCTCTACCGTAATGTCCTGCACGAAGAACGTGGTCTGCGTCTTCTGCCCCATTATGTCGATTGACGCGCGGCCCAGGTCGCCGTCCTTTCGGTACTGATCCTCTATCCTTCTCGTGGGGACGCCGGAGGACTTTGAGAGGGCCCTTATTGCAAGCTTCTCCGCCACCCCGAGCTCGACGCCCTCGAAGTCGGGCCTGATCTTTCCCTGCAGGAGGTACACGGCCCTTGCCACCACGTCCCGCGGCATCTGCTCGAACAGCGCTATCAGTATCTGCGTGAGCTCGTTGCGTTTGGTGGTGGACTCCATCCTCTCAAACGCGTCTGCAAGAACGGAAAACTCCACGGCCCATTTGAGGCGGGGGCCGAATAAAAACAGTTCAGATGTACCTGAGTATGGTGGGCTTGTCGGGCCCTGACGCCATGTCGGATACTAGCGCAAAGTTGTGCAGCGGGTACGCCGCCTTGTACTGCTTCATGTAGCTCCATGCCACGTCGTGCGTCTTGAACTCGGTGCGTATCCCGTCGACGACTACCTGCTTGCCGTACACGTCAAAGGCCACTACATGGTACGCCTTTGGCCGGTTGTGGGGCTTTGCCTTTAGGAGCCAGGCCATGGCGAACACGAAGACGGCGCCAAGCACCACGTACTCGCCTGCCACCCTGAAAAAGTCGACGACCACGCCGGGTATGGTCTGCCCGAACAGTACTGCCATAAAGTTTGAGAACGAGATCACGGCCAGTGCGGTAGCAAGGTACGTCCTCCACTCAAAGATCCAGCCGACTTTTTTCATCAGATGGGCTTTGCACCTTTTTGATTTAACTATTTCCCGCCTTTCTGCCGATCTGCCCGCCGTATCCCTTGACATCTGGCTCGGAAATGGGTGGTTCGGTGGGGGCCTCCGATCTGCAGGGAACATGAACTGGATCTGGCGCATGCCGGGCGCTTCCGGTCAGCCGTGTATGGCCTGCCGCCTCTAGTCGGGATCCTCGTACCTGGCCCCGCTGCCGTTTTCTCCGCCCTTGGCTGCTCCGGCCGCCGCCGCAGCGCCGTCCATGGGGACCATCTTCTCGTCCAGTGAGCCGATGACCGCCTTGTAGCCCTCGGCGTATTCAAGCTCGGAGGGGACAAGCGTGGCCGGGTGTATGAACCCCTGGCTTCTCATCTCGAGCGCCTTTGTCGTGGCGCGCTCCCTGACAAGGTCCCAGTCCGGCGTGGAGAATCCGTCAAACGGCCCCGTCAGCCTCCCCTCGTGCATGCTGAACACCAGGGCCTCTACAATCGGGATGCAAAAGTTGATCGTGGCCGCCGAGTTGAGCCTTACCGGCATCAGCGGCATGTTGTGGCTGCCGCGCGTGTTCCCCGCCACGTAGTGCGGGTTGTTGAATACGCTGCCGACCTCTTCCGTGGCGGGAAACATCTTCTGCGTCCTCACCATGCAGACCGGATCGTCCTTGCCGACGTACGTGCCCGCTATGTTGTGCAGCCGGTCGGTGGATGCCGAGAGTATCGGCTCGCCGTCCTTTGTGTACACGGAGTCCACCACGTACCTGCCGGGATACATCAGGGCCGCCTCCAGGATCGGCTTGTCCTGCCACATCTCAAGCTCGGCAATCCTGCCCTTTTCCACGTCCATCACGTTTATCACGACGCCCCTGGCCAGGCTCTTGTTGACTATGAGTCCGGTGTTGCTTAGCGCGTCGACAAACATCCTGTATATGGGATAGTTAAACGCACCCGGCTCGGTCTTGTCGGCCGCAAATACCGTAAACGCCTCGTTGGGCCTCTCCTCAAACTCCATCTCGGCCACGCCGGGGCCCATGCCCTTTACGTTTCCAGAAAACGAGTCCTTTAGCAGGTCCTGGCCCGCGCCGTAGAGCCCCTCGGCCCTTGCAACCTCGGTGCCTGCCATGAACGCGTCCCACGCAAGCTTGTGTATCCTCTCGCTGTCGGTCCCGTGAGTGTGGGACATTACAATGTGGACGTCGTCGCCGCAGTATCCGATGTAGTGGTCAAGGAGCATCTCCTTTGAGGACTGCACCACGCCCCTTACTGCCGCAATCAGCCCGTCGCTGGGCTTTGTATGACCGCCGACGCCGCCCACATCGGCCTTTATGACCGATACCGTAACCTTCACGAGGCTGCTGTACGTGCCTTTGATTTATGTGCTTTTAGTGGCGGGAACGGCCCGCGCCCCCGCCCGCGCCCTTGCCGGCTCCCTTCCTCCACCCATGCGCCGTCCTGCAGCGGGCGCCACCGCCACCGGCTCCCTCCGCCACACGACGTCCCGGCCCGCATTCGTGCGATCGTTATGCGCGGGACGCATCGGCGTCCACGTCCATCCTCCCCCCCCCTGCCAATCCCAACACCATGATCATTTTCTATGATTTCCAAGATATGCGGCGTTACGGTGTGATTCTTTGGCATATTTTGACCTCACTGCCATAACGTGTAACTACACTCCACACGAAATGAATTTTTTTTATGCCGCATCTTCCAAATTCCGCCCTGAAAATCGCCGTTTTTTTCAGGTACTGTTGCAAATTCGTGACCCATTGGGCGGCTAGGCACGGCGTGATCTTCTCTCAAATGGCAGGCACACCCGTTGTTAAATACCGACATCAGGAACGAGGTTATGGACAGGCCGCCGCGCAGACCGAGACGGCGTAGCAGTGCCAAGACGCGCGACCGCTTGGTCGCGCTTGCGACGCTGATGCTGACAGCCAACATGTACTTTTCCATGGCCGCGGTCTATCCGGAATACTCGTTCGATCCGGAGTATGACGACCACGGCGGGCTGGCCATGGTCGTGGCTACGATGATGCTGGCGGGGTGGATAATACTCTGCATCTCAAGGGCTCAGCGCGGCGAGAGCATCATGTAGCGGGTCAGACCCGCTGGTCGGTGGCAATCAGGTAGAGGCTGCTGTTCTGAATGATTGTTTTCCACTTGTTGGCCCCCTCGGTGTGTATGCCTGCCGCCTCTGCCGGGGTCTTGGCGATTGCGTCATGCTCGCGGCAGTGGTTGTAGTGAACCTTCATGCCCTTGAACACCGGGGTTCCCATGTGGCCAAGTCCGCGAAAGGTCTTCTCGCGGTCGCGGATCGTACCGTTCAGGCGCTCCATCTTGTTGTTCGACGGGTGGTAGTTGCCCCCGCACGGCTTGCCGCTCGGGCCCTTGCGCTTGCTACGTATGCCCGCATCACACTTGTGGTACGTGCCCCTGCCGAACACCTTGCGGGCCGCCTTCTGGTACGCGTGTAGTTTGTCGGTGATGAACACGGTGGGGGCCTTGCCCGTGTGCTCCTTGCTTGCACGCAGGAGATCGTCCGCGTTGTGCCTGAACTTGTTGTCTGCCAAGTCGGACGCTATCCAGTATCGAGTGTCGTCGTCCATTGACGCGAACAGGTAATGCTGTTTGCCTGCGACCTTGACCCACACCTCGTCGGCCCTGTACCACTTGCCGACATCGGGCGTGATGCTGTCGGTAAACAGGGACGCGACCTTTGAGTAGCGTTCAACCCATCTGTATATCGTACCGTTTGAAACACTGATGCCCCGCACCTTGAGCAGGTCGGATATGGCCCTAGTGGACATGCCCGCGTGGAACATGTGCACCGCCTCGCTTACGATAGCGGAATCAAACTGCCTGTACCGGAACCCGAAGTTTGCAGAAAAAACCTTCTTGCAACGGTAGCACTTGTACAACTGTACGTCCCCGGACTTGTTGCGGCGCACGCCCTTCTTGCCGATACGCTCCGACCTACAGTATTTGCAGAACCTGATCGCATCGTGGGACTCGATCTGCGTGCTCATGCGGCACGCCTCCCAAAAATTATAAGATGGATGGTTGAAACCGGATTCAAGGACTCGGACAACGCCAGTCTCGTCATTGGGAGTGTGGCTCCCTCTGACTTTGTTTTCTTCATCGTCTTTCTTGCCGGTTTCATACAATAGGTTATCTGGTAGGTCATATAAAGGTTAGGTTATATGTTAGGTTATGCATCTATACGATAGGTTATTATTATGACAAGTCACGCAATAGGTTATGGTTAAGACAAACTTGGTGCTGGCAAACAAAAGCGATTCCTTGAGAACGACAGTGCCGTCCCACATTGTCAAGCAGTTCAAGTTGAAGCAGGGCGATCAGTTGGACTGGGAACTAATCGCAGAGGCGGACACTCTGAAAATCATAATAACCCCCGCACGAGAGGTATAAGCAAGTTGGTGCAGGCGGGGGCGACATGTTGCAATGAGCGTCACATATGTACGAGAACTAGCCGAGAACTAGCCGAGAACTCCCCTCGACACGGGGGCTTTAATTTTTCGCAATCTAAATGCATCTGGCGTAGATGTTTGTTTGGTGTTGAAAACAAGACACCAATTCCAAACACGGTTGAATCAGTTTGGATTTTCCACAGAAGTAAACAAAAGGGGGTCAATTCCCCATGATGTCGAAAAATACATCATTGAATAAAGCAAATGCCGCCAAAGAAGATGAATTTTACACGGAGCTCTCCGACATTGAGAACGAACTTAAGCATTACAAGGGACACTTCAAAGGCAAGACAGTCCTTTGCAACTGTGACGATCCAAGAATCAGCAACTTTTTTCATTATTTTTCACACAACTTTAAAAAACTGAAACTGAAAAAACTCATTGCAACCTGCTACAAAAGCCAGCAGGTTAACCTGTTTAGCCGATACGATTCTGAATATGCCATCTATCAGGAGTACGACGGGGACGAGGATAGAATACCAGACCCCCGCAAGATCAAAGTGGGTAATTTGGAAAATGATGGGGATTTCCGAAGCGAGGAGTGCATAGAGATCCTAAAGAAGGCCGACATAGTGGTGACCAACCCCCCGTTCTCGCTGTTCAGGGAATACGTCTTACAGTTGATCAAATACAAGAAACGCTTCCTCATCATAGGAAACCAAAACGCTGCGACCTACAAGGAGATATTTCCGTTGATCAAAGACAATAAGATCTGGTTTGGATACCATGTGGGGGACATGGCCTTCCGGGTTCCCAGCCACTTTGAACCGAGGACTACCAGATACTGGGAGGACGAGAATGGCCAAAAATGGAGGAGTCTTGGCACGATATGCTGGTTTACCAACTTGGACGTCAAAAAACGCCATGAACGTCTCATACTGCACAAGGCATACCAGCCGCGGGAATACCCAACTTATGACGGTTACAATGCCATAGACGTGGGCAGGGTGGCAGACATACCGGCCAACTATAACGGAATGATGGGGGTGCCAATCACGTTCCTGAGCAAGTACAACCCAGAGCAGTTTGAAATCGTCGGCCTTGACAGGTACATTGAAGACAGTCCCGCACGCGGCAGAAGGTTCAAACTCAAGGGAAGGGAGACATATGCCCGCATCATAATCAAGCACAAGAAGGTGGTGGCAGCACACAAATGAAAATAGAGCTCAAGAAAATCACGGTAAGGAAGCTGTCAGAGGGATATGAGGATAACGAGGAAGAGGGCGTTGTGGCTTATGGGGGCAGGCTGGACGTGCGCCCTCCCTACCAGCGGGAGTTCATCTACAAGGAGGCCCAACGGAACGCAGTGATTGACACGATTAACAAATGCTTTCCCCTCAACGTCATGTATTGGGCCGTACGCAACGACGGAGGATTTGAGATTATAGACGGACAACAAAGGACCATCTCCATATGCCAGTATGTGATGGGTGACTTCTCGCACAATGCAAGGTACTTTCACAGCCTTCAGGACGATGAACAAAACAAAATCCTCAACTATGAACTGATGGTCTACTGGTGCAGTGGGACGGACAGCGAGAAGCTGAAGTGGTTTAAGACGATCAATATAGCTGGGGAGGAACTCTCTGCGCAGGAACTCAGGAACGCCGTGTACCACGGGTCATGGGTCTCCGATGCCAAGCGTTACTTCAGCAGGCGTGGGTGCGCGGCCTATGCAATCGCCAGTGACTACGTAAGCGGCTCTCCCATCCGTCAAAAATATCTTGAAACCGCCATAAAATGGATCTCAGGAGACGACATAGAAGGATACATGTCCAAACACCATCACGACCAAAACGCCAATGAATTGTGGATTTATTTTCAGACCGTGATCAATTGGATCAAGGCTACGTTCAAGGTCAAGAGAAAAAAAGAGATGGAAAACGTCGACTGGGGTTCCCTGTACAACGAATACAAGGATGCACAACTGAACACGGACAAGATCGAGGAAGAGACAAAGAAACTGATAGATGACGATGATGTCACCAAGAAGGCTGGTATCTATCCCTACATCTTGACGCGGGACGAAAAACACCTTTCCATCCGCGCGTTCACAGACAGCATGAAGCGAAAAGTCTACGAGAAGCAGGATGGAAAATGCGCAGTGTGTGGAGAACGGTTCGACATATCAGACATGGAAGCGGATCACATCACGCCTTGGCACGATGGCGGCAAGACGACGGAGGAAAACTGCCAGTTGCTTTGTAAGGAAGACAACCGTAGAAAGGCGGGGAAATAGGAAATCTGTCCGAACTGGTTTCTCATGTCTCAACCCGACCAGCCGTGCCTAGCCACCCAATGGGTCACGAATTTGCAACAGTACCTTTTTTCATAACAGTAATAAATACCCCCCAAGAGGACTCCCAATATGGCAGACAAGCCCCACCTGAACCTGATAGTGACAGGGCACATCGACAACGGCAAGTCCACTACAATGGGACATTTTCTGATGGACCTGGGCGTGGTCGACGAGAGGACCATAGCGGCCCATGCGACCGAGTCTGAAAAGACCGGCAAGGGTGACACCTTCAAGTATGCCTGGGTCATGGACAACATAAAGGACGAGAGGGAGCGCGGCATTACAATTGATCTTGCATTTCAAAAATTCGAGTCACCAAAGTACTTTTTCACCCTGATTGACGCCCCGGGACACCGGGACTTCATCAAGAACATGATCACGGGCGCATCGGAGGCCGACGCGGCCATCCTGGTGCTCTCGGCCAAAGAGGGCGAGACTGACACCGCGGTCGCGGCAGGCGGACAGGCCAGGGAGCACGCGTTCCTGCTAAAGACGCTCGGCGTAAACCAGCTCATCGTTGCAATCAACAAGATGGACGACAGCAACTATTCGGAGGACGCATACAAGGCGGCCAAGGAAAAGGGCGAGAAACTCGTCCGTTCTGTAGGCTACAAGCTGGACTCGGTCCCGTTCATACCCGTGTCGGGATGGAAGGGCGACAACCTGGTGAAAAAGTCCGAGAACATGTCATGGTATACGGGCAAGACCCTGCTGGAGACGTTTGACGACTTTTCCGTGCCTGAAAAGCCGGTCGGAAAGCCGCTGCGCGTGCCCATCCAGGACGTCTATACCATTACCGGGGTCGGCACGGTACCCGTCGGAAGGGTCGAGACCGGCACCATGAAGACCAATGACAAGATCATCGTAATGCCTGCCGGAGCCACGGGCGAGATAAAGTCCATAGAGACGCACCACACCGAGATGCCGTCTGCCGAGGCAGGAGACAACATCGGCTTCAACCTCAGGGGCATAGAGAAGAAGGACATCAAGCGCGGCGATGTCCTCGGCACGCCCGACGCGCCCCCGATGGTCGCCAAAGAGTTCAAGGCTCAGATTATCGTCATACACCACCCGACCGCGATTGCCCCCGGGTATACCCCGGTCATGCACGCGCACACGTCCCAGGTCGCCGCAACCGTGACGGAGTTCCTTCAAAAGATAAACCCCGCAACGGGCGCCGTGGAGGAGGAGAATCCAAAGTTCCTCAAGGTCGGCGACTCTGCGATTGTAAAGGTTAGGCCCGTCAGACCCACGTGCATTGAGACGTTCCAGGACTTTCCCGAGATGGGAAGGTTCGCGCTCAGGGACATGGGCGCCACCATTGCGGCGGGGATTGTAAAAGAGATTACAGAGGAATACAAGCCCTAGACTTGCGTGGCTGTTGGTTGCAATGACGCAGACTGCCCGTGTAAAGCTTACCTCCACCAGCCTTCCGAAACTTGACGGGGTCTGCGACGAGATAATGAGCATAAAAAAGACCGGCGTAAAGGTAAAGGGCCCCACCCCGCTCCCGGTAAAGCGGCTCCACGTCGCGACCCGCAAGTCGCCGTGCGGCAACGGCACCGAGACCTATGAAAAGTGGGAGATGAAGATGCACAGGCGGATCATCAACATCAACGCAGACGACAAGGCCATCCGCCAGCTTATGAGGCTCAAGATACCCGACGACGTGTACATAGAGCTCTCGCTTACGGGCTGACTGGGAATTCTTAAATTACGACTGGAATGAGGTGCTGATTATGACCCTTAACGCCGGAGAATCTGCAGTGTTTGCCCGAAAGGCGCCTGATGATGGTGACGGCGGCGCCCGGGCGGCCCCGGGCGGCCTCGACGGTAATGACGGCGGCCCCGCGGCCGGGGATGCAGACGTTCCTGCCATGGAGCGTTTTGACGTAAACTATTCGTGCCTGAGGTGCGGGACAGTCACGTCGGGCACCGAGATATCCAGACTCCCTGAGATAAAGTGCATCTGCGGGTTCAAGGTGTTTACAAAGGTGCGCCCCCCCGTGGTAAAGTCGGTCCGCGCCATCTGATCGTCTGGCGCGTCCTGCGTTGCTTTCATCGCGCCCACTATTCCTGCGCGCTGTTGTACCCGGACGGAACACGGTGCATGCGCCATACGCGCAAGGCGTGTCGCTATCTGCCCCCCTCGTATTTGTGCTCGCGCTGCAGGTGGGACCTCATCTCCTCCATGCTTGAAAAATATTTGCCGCATTTGCGGCAGTCGTACTTGAGGTCCTTGCCGTGGAACACCTGCTTGTGGTTCATGAGGTCCGCGTCCGACGCAAGCATCCTGTTACATTCGTCGCATCTCCTCTTCTTCCCTCCCCCCTTCTTTATCTTGAAAATGTCGCCGATCATCTGCCGTCTGCCTCTGGTCTGAACATCGCGTGCCGTCACTGCTGCTGCCGCTTTCCATACCCTGCCTTTTCGTCCCAGCAGTCGCGGCACATCTGGCCGTCTATCTTCCAGCCGCTCTTCGGGTTGTGCCTTAAAAAGCCCAGCTCCGCGTTGCAGACGGCGCAGTGGCCCTTCTTCCTCTTGTGGTCTTCCTCTTTCTTGTCAAAGCACTTTTTGCACAGCAGCCCGTCCATGTCCCACTGCCACCTGGGCTCCCAGAGGTCGTTGATCTGCCTGGTGGTGCCGCACACGGTGCACGGCTGGCGCACCTTGCCCTCGTAGTACTCTACTGACTTTTCATAGTGGCAGTTGCCGCACAGGCGCCCCTTGATGCCCCACTCTCGCTTCGGCTTGTGCTTGTGCTTGAGCTGTACCTTGCATACGGTACAGTATGCGGGCTTTCTGTCAAACAGGATCCCCATGCCGTACCACGCGCCGGATTCTATAAAACATGTCCGTTTTCTGGTTCTGTTGAGAATTCGTTAGATCCTACCTGTGTGCCTTACGCCCGATCTGCCCATTTTCCCAGAGCGCCTCTGCCCTTGAAGTCCGTGCATGCCTAGTGGCTGGTTAAGTGGCGCAAAGGCTAACCATGCCAACGTCGGGAAACACGATTCACTACGCAAGACTTCTGCCGAGGCCGCGGGCGTCGCCACGCAGGGCCTCGGCAGGCGCAAGACGATCGTATGGAACTTCAGCCTGCGTCAGTTCTCAACCGATCCGAGGGTCTGATTCCTATTTTTGTATCTAGTTCACGAATTGGAAGCAAAGCCGGCATCGATGTGGCTAAAAAGGAATTCCGTGACCCGGCGTTGTGCTTGCGATGTTGAGACGCGCCCGGGGCATTTCTGCGGGCAGCATTTCGGCTCAATTCGGGGAGGTGACATGCATGCCATGCCTTCTCTGGAGGCATGTGCGTGCGGCCGAGGCCTGTGGTGTAAGATGGCCGCCGCTGGGAGGGAGACTCTGATGTCTCTGCGGCAGTCCCGCGCGGGGGCATGGCTGATACTGGCACTGGTGGCAGTGGCGGGCCTCGGGGCGGCGGCATACGGCACGGCCTCGCTTTCTGGCGTGGCTTTGGAGACTGCAGGCGGTAGCTACCTGGCAGGCGTCACCGCCGCCCCCGACCTTCCAGATCCGGCTGCGATGCTTGACCATGCCTCGAGCTTGGCATTCGGATCCCTTGCGCAGAACGCGTACGCGCAGTTACCCGACGTCGGACCTGCTCTAACCTCTGCAGAGTACTCTGCCGGCACGCTTGAGCTCGCGTTCGACGAGGGGCTGGACTCTGCCGAGACAGACTATGCCAAGATCCACGTGCGGGATGCAGGCGACTCGACAGGCGGCGTGGACCTCGACGGCGCCGTCTCCAAGACGCATGGCAACTCTACAATAACGGTGACATTTAACGACGCCGATCAAACCACCATCGCCGGCATGGCAGATCCGACCCTCGACATCGAGGCGGACGCGGTAAGCAACAGCCAGGGCACTGGGAACGCGGAGGCAACAGACCGGGAGATAACATTACCGTTTGTCACAACGTGGACCATCGTCGCTGAAAACGAGTCGGTGACGTTTCCCGGCAGCGGCACCTACGACATCGACTGGGGCGACGGCACCGTCGAAAATGGTGTCACCGGTGCGGGGCGCCACCTCTACGCGTCTGCCGACACCTACACAGTCAAGGTTACGGGCGGCCTGACCGGATTCTCCCTGCTCGATTCCCATGACGCGGGCAATCTAGAGTCAGTGGAGCAGTGGGGTGACATCGAGTGGAATACGATGAACAACATGTTCCGTTCTGCTTTCAACATGGACTACAACGCAAAAGACGTCCCGGATCTCTCCGGCGTGACCGACATGTCCTACGCGTTCTTTAAAGCCACCTCATTCAACGGCACCATCTCGGGGTGGGACACCTCTAGCGTGACCGACATGTCCTACATGTTCTTTGGCGCTGCCTCCTTTAACGGCGACATCTCGGGGTGGGACACCTCCGCCGTGACCAATATGTCCTACACGTTCTCCGAAGCCTCTTCCTTCAACCAGGACATCAACACCGACGGCAACTCGTGGGACACCTCCGCCGTGACCGACATGTCCAACATGTTCTCCGATGCCACCTCCTTTAACGGCGACATCTCGGGGTGGGACACCTCCGCCGTGACCGACATGTCTCGCATGTTTTTTGATGCCGCCTCCTTTAACGGCGACATCTCGGGGTGGGACACCTCTAGCGTGACCGACATGTCCTATATGTTCACTGATGCTCTCATCTTCAACCAAAACATCAACACCAACGGCAACTCGTGGGACACCTCCGCCGTGACCAATATGCTTGGTATGTTCGGCGGCGCCACCTCATTCAACGGCACCATCTCGGGGTGGGACACCTCTAGCGTGACCGACATGTCCTACATGTTCTTTGGCGCCACCTCATTTGACCGGGACATCAACACCCGCGGCAACTCGTGGGACACCTCCGCCGTGACCGACATGTCCAACATGTTCTTTGGCGCCACCTCATTCAACGGCACCATCTCGGGGTGGGACACCTCTAGCGTGACCGACATGTCCTACATGTTCTTTAGCGCCACCTCCTTTGACCGGGACATCGGCGCCAACGGCAACTCGTGGGACACCTCCGCCGTGACCGACATGTCCAACATGTTCTTTGGCGCCTCCTCCTTTAACAGCGACATCTCAGATTGGGACGTCAGGGCCGCGACCGACATGACCGATATGTTTACCGGCGCCTCCTCCTTCGACCAGAACCTAGGAAAGTGGTACGTGACGCCGGGCGGGTTTGACGTACTTGTTGCAGCCCTGCCGGGGGCAGTCGGAAACGTATCGGCCCAGAACAGCTTCCTTGACGGCCAGAACCCTGTCTATACCATAGTGACAAACACCGCGGGAGACCACTTTGAGATGGACTCCGGCGAGCTTTCCATGGCCGCGGCAGGGGTAGGCAAGTATGTGGTGGAGATCGGCGCCACCGGAAGCCTCTTTGGGAGCGGCAACGCACGAGTGGTACAGGTGTCGGTCTTGGGCGCCAACCCGACGCCGAAATCTAATACGGAGCTCGACCAGACAGTCAACCCGACGCCGAAATCTAATGCGGGGCTCGACCAGACAGTCAACCTCGGTGACATGGTTACACTTGATGGCGCGGGCTCGGAGGGCTCAGGCAACATGACCTACCTGTGGAACCAGAGCGCGGGAACCCCCGTAGCGCTTTCTAATACAACGGATCCGCGGCCAACGTTTATTGCGCCGCAGTCCCCGGACATACTTGCCTTCACCCTGTTAGTCACCGGCACGGGGGAGCAGGCAGACTCTGACACCGTGACGATCACGGTCATGAACGTAAGCGAATCCAATTCCACAAACCAGCGGCCCGTCATAGAACTCAACGGAACTTCGTCTGACAGGATATTACTTGGCACTTCGCCGAGCGGGGCACAGTGCTACGACGAAGAAGACGGCCACATCGACCCAGTCACAACGGGCAACCTTGATGTCAACAAGCCCGGCGTATACAACGTCACCTACGTCTGCACGGACAGCGACGGGCTTTCGGCATCTGTAAACCAGACAGTCACGGTGGTTGGGGACGGATCCCGTATCTGCCGAGACTGACGCCGATGATCCTGGGAGTATGCGACACATTTGCCGACCCGGGTGATCCCACCTGCATAGTCGACAGGGACACGTCCCCCTAGATCTAGGTGACTCGGAGCAGTACGAACACCTCAAAGCCGGGCAAGTACCATGTGGTGCACCACTACACCGACAGCGCCAGCAACGCTGACAGTGTGTCGCGGTAGGTGTCTGTGGGATGGGCAGCGGGCCGAGAACCGGCGCAGTCTGGCTTTCAACTCTGGGAAAGGCGGGACCTGAAGACGCGGATGTGTCCAGCGGCCATAGAGCCACGTTCTGCTGCATGCCGTCAGTATGAACATGCATGGCAGACAAGCCGCAGTTGGTGGTCGCTTTCGCGCCTGTGACAACATGGCACAAGGTATCAAGCGACGCAGGATTCAAACAGGCATGCGCAGACTGCTCCGTCGCGTGTGTCTCCGAGGTTATTGGCAAAGACGCACTCAGGCCGCAAAATGCCCCGAGCGGCTGACGCGCAAATCTGTCGCTTTTTACGCGTGTCCGCGCGAGGCGGCGGCTGGACTCGTATCATACGCACAGTCAAGGAATGGCGGCGGGATCCTAGGCGCGGCCGTCTAGGATTTTTTCGAGGGCTTGGCCTGCGTTGAGCATTCCGTGCCTCCTTGCGTATTCCTCGATCGCCCTGTACTGGTCCTTTGTAAAGCAGACCGGCATTGATCGCTTGCTCATGACTTGGCTCGGGATATACCGGTAATTATGTGATTTGGCGCCGATGCTGTCTGTACTTGCCACCGACGCGTTCGTGTAATCCCCGCACCGCCCAGGCCCCGTGCCACTCGGATGTGCGGCGGGCCCGCCTGGAATCAGGGCTCCGCAATGGTTCCTGCAAACCGCTTGTGCAGTATGGGGAGCTCTCTGCACAGCCACGAAAAGAATCGTATAAACTCCCTCGCCTCGTCCTCTACATACTCTGTGATTTTGCCATGGTCTCCGTCCGCGTACCACCGGCCCACCATAGAGCCGCTCTGCGCCTTGCCCGTCATGCGGTCAAGGCCGGAGCCCTTGAACTCGCAACGATTCATTATGACGCCCGTTGTGTGGAGGTCCATCATGGGCCTGTCTCTGATGTTTATTGCTGGCAGTCCGTGCATCTCCGACCTGCATCTTAGAAATCTGTGCTCGAATCCCAGGTTGTATCCAACCGGCACAAAATCAAATCCCCTGCCGCTTGCCACACCAGTGTTCTCTACAAACCTCCTTAGAACCTCTTGCTCTCCGTGTTCCCACTCCTTTAGTATTACAAGCGGGCCCACGGGAGTTCCACTGTTTCTGTCCAGCGCTTGGTATTGCACAGTGACTATCTTCGAGGTCCTCTCATCCAGCCCGGACGTTTCGATGTCCAGATAATACGTTGCCACGTGTGCATGTGCAAATGCGCGGTATTAATTATTGCTGGCGCCCGTGGCATGCTGCGCGCGCTCCGCCCGCTGCTCAGTCTTGCCCCGCGGCCCATTTTGCTAGGGCCTTGCCCGGGTTGCCTATCTCATCCACGCTTGTGTAGTAGCTGTCGGCCCAGTCGTCGTATCCGAACCCCGTGAACAGCATCAGATTGAGCGGGTAGGCAGCGCTGTCGGTGCATCTCCTAAAGTCGTCCCTGAACAGGAAGACTCTCTTGCCCCATGCAATTGCCATTCCGAGCTCCACCATTACGCCTTCGTCAGGCGGCGTGCCGTTGACTATTGCAAATATGCCGTCAGAGTTTCTGACATCGTCCACGTCGGCTTGCCCGACCGTATACGCCGCCCTGTCCTTGGACATGTCTGCCTGATTGTTGCGTTCAAACGGCTCCCACACCTCCAAATTCATGTCCCTCAAGGCGCCGACTATCTCCTGCAGCGGGCCCGCCTTCTGCTGCTTGGAGAATCCGTACGGGTTTGCAAGATAGATGATCTTTTTGCGGCTGTTTTTGCTGTTGTCCATTCGGTCGGATACCTGCGCTTTCCAGCACCTTGACTTCAATATACCTTGCTGTGTTCGCGACGGGCAGCCCGGCTTTCTGCAGGGGCAGCGCCGGCATTGGCCCTGACGGCCGGAAATCTTTAAAGAATGTCAGAGCGGCCACGGATCATGGGCATGCCGACTGAGTCCAAAATCCGGGACTCTGGTATCGGACTACCCGAGCTTATCTCGCACTTTAGGGAGCGGTGCAGGGAGTGCGGCCACCATCGCATAATGCATGATGCCGGCGGATATTGCGAGGGCGTGATGAACAAGCCGTGCAACTCCGGCTGCGAATCTTTTGAGGCTGAGTGATCACGCCCCTGCCGCCGCCGCAGGGCCCGGGATGCCGCGCGCGGCGTCCGTGACTGGCAAGTGATCAGACGCGCGGCGCGGTCGGCAGCCGGACTCGGCCGCGCCCGCAGAAGCCGTGGGGGGGGGGGGTGGAAAGAGGGGAGAATCACGCCAAAAGGCGGATCCGTACACGGGTTTCTGACAAATATTTAAACGCCCATTAGACGCCGTATTGGCATGACCGTTGCGTATGTTATGCTCAACTGCGATCTTGGGGCCGAGGCCGAACTTGTGGAGAAACTCCGCGAGCTGGAGAACGTGTCGCACGTGTCTGAGACGATGGGGGCGCATGACATGCTGGTCAAGCTGGAGGCGGAGAATTTTGAAAAGATACGCGAAATCGTGGCATGGAGCATAAAGAACCTGCCAAAGGTGCGCTCCACCACCACGCTGATTGAGAAGAGCGCCTGACAGCGCACCCCTGTTGCGCTGGTGACGGCCGCAGGAGATCTGCTTGCATGTCGTGACCTGCGGCGTGTAGTCGGAGCCCCGCCCGTCTAATCGCGGGCGCCGCCGCCGTTGTCGCCAACATCGCCCGCTCCACCGCTTTCTTTCCTGGCCTTCTTGTCCCCGTTCTCATCATCATCATCATCATCATCATCATCATCATCATAATGCCCTGCCGCGCCGCCCCTGCCCCCGCCCGGACCCACCATGTCTTCCGGTCTGACCTTGCTGTCCCAGTCGCCCCTTACGCCCTTTACCAGCGATGCGATTCCGGCCGCGACAAGGGCCGCTATCACTCCGAGGAACCCGGCCTGCTCTGCCATTGCGTCGGCGCAGCTCACACTGACAGGCTCCGTGTCCTCATGGTACCTGTAGCATGTGCCAAATTCCTCCGACTCGATGGATGCCGACTGATAGTTCCCGCCAAATATGCCGAGTATGATAAACCCCGCAAAGATCAGCCCGATGCCGATCATGGAGAACCTGATGTCGCCCATCGCCACAACCTGTATGCGGCATGCCATATTTAGCCTAGTTGCGCCGTGTGTCACTTGCGGCCCTGGAGCATCTCTGCAAGGTTGGCAAGGGATCCCTCGTAAAACTCGCCCATGTCGTCTAGCAGCTGGGCAAACTCCCCCTTCCGCATCCTGACGCTGTTCATGTATGACTGCCATGTTATGGTTATGGAGCCGTCCCTATCGTTTGAATCGATGGTGATTGTGGCCACGTACGCGCGCAGGGGGAGCCCGTCCGTCGCGACGTATGTGAAGCTACTGCCGGCGCTCCATGACACCATGTGCTCTTCTATGGCCCTCCCGTCCTCAAACGCTACATTCCTGACTGCCCCCACGCCCCTCTTGGAGCCTGACGTGACGGTAACACTTCTGACGCCTGGCGCCCACCGCGGCATGGACGCAATGTCCCCCAGTATCCTCCATGCCTTTTGACGGGTGGCTCTTATCTTCGGCGACCTCTTCTTGAGGGTCGCGCTGTGGTGTGCGTCGCCTCTTGCTGCTGCGCGGGCCTTGGAACTCTGCATCTGCGCGAATGCCCCCTGTCTGGTTATATGCCTTGCCTGGCGACAATTTTTAATCATGTGTGCTTCAGGGACATGCATGGTGTTTGGATTTGGAAGAAAGAAAAAGGCGAGTGACGAACGCGCCTCGGACGGCGGCAGAATCCTGCGCAGCGAGCCGCACGGACTCGGCCCTGGCGCCGTCGCTGCTGACGGCGGCGTCGGTGACGGCCCAGACAGCAGGCGCACCCCGGATTTGCGCATCACCCCCGACAAGGTCGCTGGGATCGTATCTGAGTATGACCAGCGCAGGCGGCAGCAGGCCGTATCTGAAATCAGAAACATACGAGATTCCGTCGAGCCCATGATTGAGGAGCTCATGGGGATGGGACGCGACCTTGAGCGCGACGACCTCAACGTGGACTCTATTGACAAGCACCTTGGCATTATAGTGATACGCGGAAAAAAGCAGGTCCTCGACGTGATAAGGCGCAGCGTGTCCCCCCTTCCAGCGGTGGCCTCTATTGAGAGCGCCGCAAAGGCCGAGTCCGAACTGCGGCAGCTCTTAAAGAAGGTGGGGGACGTGCTTGGCAGGCAGACGCGCGTCATACACCTGTTTGCAAAAAAGCACGCAAACCGTCTCAAGAGCAACCTGGAGGTAATGAACTCTAGGCATTCTGAGATGCGGGACATTCTGAACCAGCACAACAGGGCCGACTCGGAATCCAGCGAGCTCGTGGAGATTGCAGACGGGCTGGCCAGGCGCCGCGACGATCTGCGCAAGAAATCGCAGAGGATCCGCGACCTGTCTGCCGAATTCGCCCTGCTTGAGTCGCGCGTCTCTGAGTTAAAATCGGAGCTTGCCGCGATAAGGTCCTCCAAAGAGCATGAAGCGTACCTGGAACTGTTGTCTGGCATTGAAAAATGCGACGCCCAAATGTCTCAGATACGCGTCGAGATCAACGCCCAGTTCTCAAAGATATCAAGGCCGCTTGGCAGGTACGAGTACGGCTCCTCGCTTGACAAGGAGCAGCAGAAAGTACTTGCCGGGCTGGTGGCCGACCCTGCCGGCACCGTGAACCCCGAGAACGTGGAGACCATATCTGTGATATTCTCAAACGTGAGGCGTGCGGTGGCAACGGGCTCCATTTCGGCCAAGGACGTGGAAAAAACTATTGCCATGCTTGCAGAGACGGCGGACATGGTAGGGCCCCTTGCCGGCAGGGTGGCCGAGTGCGCCGGACGCCGGGGGGATCTTGCAGGCAAGGCCCGCTCTGCAAAGCCGGCAGACCTTGACGAATGCGAAACCAAACTCTCCAAGGCCGTCTCGCAGCATGGGGATGTGGGACGCAGGATGGAGGCTCTGCGTGCCCAGATCAAAGACGACAATTCCTCCATTCTGGAGATGTCTGCTGACCTCCAGATGCGGCTCCGCCAGCACACCGGGATCAGGTATGAGATCGACCCGCCGCGCATGGAATCCCCCCCATGACGCCTGCCTGCTGGAAATCTGCGGACCTGCGGCGAAAAAGCTTGGCGAATCTGACATGGCGTATATTTTCAAATGATAAAACGCAGATGCGCAGAGCGCCTATACGTTACTGCGTCACTGCCATCTGATCCGACTCGGAAAGCCCGCGTGCGTTCCATCTGCGACTGCTGACTCCGCAGCAGATGGCAAGTCTTTGATTTTGGGAGTGCCGCGCGCCTACCATCCGCGCTGACGCGGTTTGGCGGTGGAACGTTGTTCTGGCCTGGCGTTCTCGCACATGGCGTGGCTTGCGGCGGCGTGCCAGACCACCTGCGCGCATCCTTTCAGCGCCAGACTCTTAAACTCGCACTGTCTACTGCATGCATGTTCTTCAAAAGGACAAAGTACGAACGACGCGTGGTGCTGCACCGCGAAGTACTCGACAGCATACTGTCGTACTGCCAGATGAAGCACCCGAACGAGGGCGTCCTGATACTAAAGGGCAAGTCAAAAAACGGCGTCATCACGGTGGACGGACTTGTAATTCCCCCGTTCAGCAACTCGGGGCCCACGTTTGCGGGGTTTCCACACTCCTTTCTGCCGTTTGACATGAGCTACATAGGCATGGTCCACTCACATCCGAGCGGGCCTGCCACGCCGTCGGTGACCGACCTGCACAACTTTTTTGGGCTTGTCTCCGTGATTGTGGGCTTTCCGTACGAGGACAAGTCGGTATTTGCATGGGACAGCGGCGGAAAGCAAATCCCGCTTGAGGTGGGATCATAACTGCGTGCGCCTTGGGCCCCTATTGCCTTCTTCCACACCTGCGAGATGGGCGCGCATGTGCCCGTATGCCGCCCCGGTTTTGACTCTGTCGCGGCCCCCGGTTCTTGAACCCATCCGCAACGCTAAAAAGTAAACCGACGGCACGACACTTACTTGGACTTTATGCTTGAGGAGGAACTTGTGGATCTGTTCACGCTGTGCCTGCAGGCGCCGGACTCTGCAGACGCCGCCGCGCAAAAGCTGCGCATAACTGAGATTGGGCGCGAGATTCACTCTGACGGGGGGCTTGACGCGATGGTGAACTTTTTCTTTGCGGCGCGTAACAGGGTTCTGGGCGAGACCAAGCTTGATCCCGCCGCGCTCAGTTCGCTCTGGGATGCAGTCGACCCAAAGTGGGCCGAGGAGTCCAAGAACATCCCCGACGAGTCGGACGCGCCTACCGCCGAATAGCGGGCGCGCGCATCTGCCACGATAATGCGCGGCACCCCTGCACGTTCTGCGACACGCCCCACTGCGCCCTGAGGCCTCAGTTAAATGAGTATATTTGAGACGTGACGTATGGGGCCGGACGGCGCCGGGCTCTGATAAAACTTTATAACCTTTTTTGGACGTGTCACATCTGTGTTCAACTATAAGACGTACCTGATATTCCTGTTCGTGTCGCTGGGTGTCAGCATAGGGCTGCAGATGGTGCTCCCGTTTCCGTGGGGACTTGTGGCGGCCATCGGCCTGTTCATCGCGTTTCCTCTGCTGCTCCGGAGGCAGTACCTTAACCGCATGCGCGGAGGATACGGCGGGGGAGGCCCGTCCGGTACTGGAAGCCGCGCCGGCGGATTCTTTGGGCTGGGTTCGCAGGGCGGCTCTGGTGGCGTGAGGTATGTCTGCCTCGTGTGCAACAACAAGCACAAGGGGGGCTCCTGCCCCCGATGCGGCTCCAAGATGCAGCGGGCCGATTTCTGATGTCCCTTGAAGATCTGCGCCAAAAGGTGGCGTTTCATAACTCCGTAGACGTCTGGATAGCCGCGTGTGGCGAGCGCGGGGAGGATTGGGACGACCCCGAGGGGTACAGAAAATTCATCGCATACCTGCTGGAGAAGGGGCTCAACCTCAAGGCGTTCAACCTGTGCGCCCATGAGGCGGGGGCGGTCGACGAGAAGAAGACGCGGTTTGTCGAGACCCTTGCCCAGTCAAAGGACGCGGATCCCGACTCTGGAAACTACACGATACGGCTCAGCGACTCTGCAATCTCTGCCATACGGGCGTACCGCGGCCGCCGCTGATCCGGGACTAGTGCCGCCTGAGCCGCGGGTTTACTATGCTGTCCAGGGCGTTTCCTATAAACACAAACGCAAGCCCCGTTATCGCTATCATCACGCCGGGCGGCACCATCCACCACCACAGCCCCCTCGCCGCGGCGCCAAACGTGTTTGCATCGTGCAGTATCTGCCCCCACGTGGGGAAGCTCGGGTCGCCCAGCCCCAGAAAGCTCAGGCCCGCCTCCGTCGTGATGGCGGCCGGAACCGATATCGCTATGCTTGCAAACGCGTACGGCAGCAGCTGCGGGACTATGTGCCTTGTTATTATCTTGGAGCGGCTCTGGCCCATCGTCTCGGCCGCGTCCACGTATCCCCTGGTCTTTATCTGGAGCGACATGCTGCGCGCCACCTTTGCGACCCCGACCCACCCGAACATGGCGAGGAATCCGACCATGAGCAGTATGCTGTTGCTGACCGTAACCGAGAGTATGATGAGAAACGGTAGCGCCGGCAGCGCGTATATCACGTCGTTGAACCTCATCATCGCCTCGTCGGTCTTCTTGCCGCGATATCCCGCGTAGACTCCGTACAGGAGCCCCGCAACCACCGACGCCACGGCCACCGTGATTCCTATGAACAGGGCAAGCGGCGTCCCCCACAGCAGCCCTATTGCAAGGTCTCGCCTCAGCTCGTCGGTGCCCATTATGCCAAAGGCCTTGCCGCCCACCACGAGCCGCGACTCGAGCATGTCGAACCCCTCCAGGCTGGACACGGTTACGCGAAACGTGTACAGGCCCTGCAGCACGGAGCCGTCCGTAGCGTCCGAGAACAGCACGTCCTCGGTCGACGCGCCCGACGTGTCGTACCTGTATATGGAGTGCGCCTGCATTGCAATGTTCTTCCGCATCGTGCTGTCCGTCGAGAACACGCGCTCCGAATGTACGGCCCCCCCGCCACCGGAGTCTGCCCGCCCCTCCGTACCTTCGCGGTCCGCTGCAAGGTACGGCAGGGCCTTTGAGAGCAGCAGGACTGTGCTTCCGTCGGGCCTGTCCACCGACGCCTCTAGGAGCGGGGATCCCGCGTACTCTGCCGAAAAGCTGTAGATAAAATCGCTTGGAAAGTCGTCGTACTCGTAGTCCACTGCGAATTCGTGCGTGGTGGTAGCTACCGTGCCTGCGGCGCCGTCCACGGCCACGGCACGTTCTGACACTGCGGGGTCGTCAAGCATCATGTGCTCGGGTATCTTCTGTGGCAGCACGGCGTTGGTCCACGCGGGGACGGCGGCCTTTGGGTATGATATCCAGCTCTTCGGGTTGTTCCATTCCTGGAGGGTCTCGACGGGGATGACGGCTATGGTGGCCACGGACGTAATTATCAGGGCCGCGAGTATTACGACGCCTGCAGCTCCCATGCGGCTTGATAATATCTCGCGCCATGTGTCGCGCAGCCCTCCCGCGTCAGCCGGCGCACGCGACGTACTTGGCTGCGGCCGGCGTGACGGCGACGTGGGGGACGGCCGCGGCCCCGGTGCTGGCGCAGGCGCCGCGTACTCTGCCCCTCTTTCTTTTGCATGCGGCCCCCCCTTTTCAGGGGGCCCCGCCGTCACGCCGCCACCCTCCGCGCTCAACTCGACGTCCTCACCCGGGGATCAAAGTAGCCGTACAGTATGTCTGCGGTAAATATGCTGGCAAGGAAGAATACCGTGAGCATGTACGTGGCCCCTATGATTACCGGCAGGTCCATTACCGTTATGGCCTCAAAGTAGAGCCGTCCCATGCCGGGCCAGTCAAACACGGCCTCCGTTATGATGGCGCCGCCAAGCGAGCCGGACAGGCTGAGGGCCAGTATGGTGACTATGGGCGGGGCGGCATTCTTCAGGGCGTGCATGTATATGATCTTCTTGCGCCTTATGCCGATGGCCGTCTTTGCCGATATGAAATCCTCCTGCATTATACCTGCCATGAAGTTCCTGACAAGGTACGCCCACGCCCCGAACCCTATCAGCACTATGGTGATGAGGGGAAGCGTCATGTGGTACAGCAGGGCCGCGGCGTACCCCGGCTCGTCTGGCAGGATCTCCGGCGTCGCCCTTGCCGGAAACACCTGGTATGTGAATGCAAACAGGAATATCATGATCATTCCCACCCACCACACCGGAAAGCTCGAGCTGACGACGGCAAAGCTGGAGGTCAGCTTGTCTATTGCGGAGCCCGTCCTGCTTCCCGCCAGGGCCCCTAGGAATATGCCCACGATGGAGATTACAACGGTGGCCGTTGTGAACAGGAGTATGGTCCTTGGGAGCTTCTCAAGTATTATCTCCCTGACGTCCGAGGAGCCCGAGTCGCTTGTGATGAAGGTGGCCTGCCCAAAGTCAAGCAGCATTATCTTGTACATTGTGATCCCTATGCGCTGCGGCGAGTACCACGGCTCGTCAAGCCCCAGCAGGGCCGTCCTGGCATCTATCTGCTCCTGCACGAACGCCTCAAACTCCTCCACTGACGTAAAGCTCTCCGCGGTGGCCGGGTTCTCCGTAATCTCGCTTCGCACCTGAAACGCAATCCCCTGTTTCAGTATGCTGTCCATGTTGGAGCCCACGAGCGCGATCGTGATGAGCAGCGTTATCATCAGCACGCCGAACATGGTGGCAACTCTGGTGGCGGCGTACTTCTTGAGGCCCATGCGCGCGGTGCGGCACCTGCATATAATAACAGTCTCGATTCGGAGGCGCCCGACGAGGGTGGCCTGATCCTGGCGCGTCGGCCCCCCGGGGACCGGCATCCTGAGCTCATGCGCAGCCGGGCCGTTACAGGTCACGCCCCGGCCTGATCTTGCGCTTTGTCACAGGAGACCAACGAAACTGCCACTATTCTGATCTCTTATCATGTGGCCTCGTCTTTGACGTACCTTTGGGAAGGCTGTTTTTGACATTAACTATTTTATACCTGATAATCCGCTTCCCAACAAGTGTCGATGTTCAAGTCCTTGTTACGTCCGGGTACAACCCCCGTGTCGTCTGCCGTCACCGCGGTGGCGCTGATTGCACTTGTAGCGTGCCTTGCTCCCGCAGCAGATGCCCATGGCCAATCCCAACAGGGGCGTACACTGTATGATCAAAGCAGCATTGACTATCGGATCGGCGCAGAGGTGGACAGGATCCAGGCTCTGTACGCGGCGCAAGGGCAGGCCGCGTTTACCGCAATCACGTCTGCAGGATCGGCTGGCGCCGGCGCACCGGTCTCGTTCGTGGCGGATCTCAATACCCTGAGGATAGTGGCGCATAGTGCGGATGCCGGACAGGTGGGCCAGCGGGCGGACGCCTTGGAGGCGGCAGACAAGTCCATCAGCCAAATCCGTGCCGATCTGGCGCAAGATGGCCGGGTATGGATCACGTACATAGGCGAGAACCCCGCCAACCTAGAGGATCAGACAGCGCGCGCTGCTACACCTGCATGACGGTTACATATTTGCCGCGGGGCACTACCTGCCAGACACTGAGGTCCAGATGTTCATAGAGGAAAAGGTAAGGCAGTACGAGTCGCATGGTAACGCGAGGGCCTTTTTTGACAGCATTACTCCTGATGATCCCGTCATTACTGACGAACTCTACCTGTTTGTGATAGACTACTCGTCTTGGATGCGGGTGGCCGACGAGGTGGTGCCTAGCAGGGTGGGGCAGCCGGATGCCATCCTTGACACCTCCAGCAGGTCCGTCGCCGACGTCCGTGCGGATCTCGGGACAAACGAGGGCACGTGGGCGACATATACGTTCCACAACCCTGGCACCGACATGGGCCAGATCAAGCGCACCTGGCTATACCTGCACGACGGCTATGTGTTTGGCACCGGCTACTACCCAAGCGACTCCCGGGCGCAGGCACAGGCGGACTCGGCCAGAATCCTGTATACGGCCCATGGCACGGGCGCCTTTGGGATGATAACGCCGGATGCACCTGATCCGCGGTCAACAAAGTCGTCCTTTGTATTGGACGCGGCAACCTTCGAGGTGGCGGCCCACGCCAGGACGCCCAACCTGGTGGGAACCACCAGCACGCACCTTACCACGGCCGACAAACCCCTGTCGACCATCCGGGAGGAACTACGGGACGGCGGCGTCTGGATATGGCACATGGATCTAAACCCCGCAACCCAGACGAACCAGCTCACCCGTACCTACATCATATCGCATGGCGGTTACATATTTGGCGCAAGCTACTCGCTGCCGGACCTTCGGTCCCAGTCTGTGGTAGACGGCGCCATCTATACGTACAGAAACGACCCCACAACCGCATTTGACCTGATTAATTCCGGAGCGCTCAACAGAATAGATCTCTATCCGCTGGTGAGAAGCAGCACGCACATACTTGCCCATGGCACGGTGCCTGGTCTAGTCGGACCGCTTCCAGATGTGGCACTGGCAATCGGCAGCTACGATTTGAGCGGCTTTGAGGATGGGGACTCGTACTGGTCGCAGTATTCGTTTTTTGACTCATATACCGGCATACACCAGATCAAGCGCGCCTGGGTTACCATTCACGACGGTTACGCCTTTGTATCCCCATATACTATTGCAGACGCCGACACCCAGTCGGTGACCGATTATGCCCGGTTTATCTACGAGTCCAACCGTGAGAACGACGCGTGGGTGGACATCATCACGCCTGACGAACCCGTCGTGACTGACGACCTGTACCCGTTCGTTATAGACGCGGCAACCTGGACGAGGCTGGCCGACGGCGTCGTGCCAGCCAGGGTGGGGCAGTCTGAAACCATTCTGGACACCTCCGGCAGGTCAGTCGCCGACGTCCTTGCAGATCTTGAGCAGAACGGCAGAACGTGGCTGACGTACACGTTCCACAACCCTGCCACCGGCGTGGAGCAGCTCAAACGCACCTACCTCCAGATGCGCGACGGGCTGGTCTTTGGTTCCGGCTACTACCTGCTGGACTCCCAGGTGCAGGGCATAGCGTATGCCAACATACTGGAATACGACAACCAGGGCAGGAATGCTGCCATTGCCCTCATAAACACCGTCCCCGAGGAGCCGACTTCCACGTACGGCTTTGTAGTCGACCCGCAGACCGGAAGCACGCTGGCGCAGAACGTGGACCCCGGCCTGATAGGCAGTACAACCGACTGGAGTGCCATTCTCCAAGTGCTCTCCGCGCAGGACATCCTGGATGAGCTGGGCCGCGAGCCGGGCATGTGGGTCAGCTACACGCATACGGAGCCGATAACAGGCCAAGAAGAGGCAAAGCGCACGTGGCTTGTCCGGCATGCGAGCGGCCTGATATTTGGATCGGGGTACTATTCATCCAACATACCAGAGGCCGACGTCAAGTTTGCCGTGAGCAACGCAATACGCGTCTACGAGGCCAACAAGGCCAACGACGCGTGGGTGGACATAATCACGCCTGACGCGCCAATCACCACCGACGCCCTGTACCCGTTCGTGATAGACGCGGCAACTTGGACGAGGCTGGCCGACGGCGTCGTGCCCGCCAGGGTGGGGCAGCCTGAAACCATTCTGGACACCTCCAGCAGGTCCGTCGCCGACGTCCTTGCAGAGCTCGAACGGGAGGGCAGCCTGTGGGTCACGTACACGTTCCACAACCCGGCCACGGGCATAGAACAGATCAAGCGCAGCTACCTTGAGCTGCACGACGGGCTGGTCTTTGGCTCCGGCTATTATACACTGGACTCCCAGGTACAGTCTACATTGCACGGCCGCATACTGTTGTATGAGCGCGACGGGCTGAGCGCGGCCCTCGCCTCGATAAACACCATCCCGCCCGAACCGTTCACCTCGTATGCTTTTGTAGTCGACCCGCAGTCCGGAAGCACGCTGGCGCAGAACGTGGACCCCCGCCTGATAGGCGGCACGCCCGACTGGGATGCCATCACGTCCGTACTCTCAGCGCAGTATGTGGTGGACAAAATAAGCCGCGGAGCCGGCACGTGGGTCGCCTACACGCACACGAACCCCGTGACCGGCCAGGAGGAGATCAAGCACGCATGGCTGGTCTTGCATCGGGGCCTGGTATTCGGGGTGGGGCATTATTCGTCTGACATACCAGAGTCCGACGTCAAGTTTGCCGTGAGCAACGCAATACGCGTCTACGAGGCCAACAAGGCCAACGACGCGTGGGTGGACATAATCACGCCTGACGCTCCGATAGCTACCGACGCCCTGTACCCGTTCGTGATCGACGCGGCAACCTGGACGAGGCTGGCCGACGGCGTCGTGCCCGCCAGGGTGGGGCAGCCTGAAACCATTCTGGACACCTCCGGCAGGTCCGTCGCCGACGTCCTTGCAGAGCTCGAACGGGAGGGCAGCCTATGGATCACGTACATCTTCCACAACCCGGCCACGGACGTGGAACAGATCAAGCGCAGCTACCTCCAACTGCGCGACGGGCTGGTCTTTGGCTCCGGCTATTATACGGTGGACTCTAGCGTGCAGTCGAAAGTGTACGGCAACATACTGCAGTACCAGCGCGACGGGCAGAGCGCGGCCCTGGCCTCTATAAACACAGTCCCGCCTGCGCCGGTCTCCACGTACGGCTTTGTAGTCGACCCGCAGACCGGAAGCACGCTGGCGCAGAGCGTTGATCCGGGCCTGATAGGCGGCACGCCCGACTGGGATGCCATTGTCGAGGCGCTTCCGGCGCAGGACATAATGGATAAAACAAGCCGCGGAGTCGGCACGTGGGTCGACTACACACAGACGAACCCCGTGACCGGACAGGAGGAGATTAAGCGCGCGTGGCTTGTCATGCACGACGGCCTGGTGTTTGGGTCTGGATACTATTTGTCTGACATACTCGTCCCGGGCGGCGTCCTGCCCTCCGTGGATCCGCCAGCGCGTTATTGCCGCGGCTGATATCCCTGTTCCCCCTTCAAGCACAAGGCGCAGTACGTGCCGCGCACCATGCAGGATCTGCTGCACGGCATGGGTTTGGGCACGTCAAGCCGAGACTTAGTCACCCAAGGACGTCCGAGGAGGCCGGGAAGGCGACGGGAAACCGCTTGTATGAGCGCGTGGGGGAGATGCAGTGATCCATTAATGCGATGCTGTGGGGGGAAGGGGATTCCAATCGCAAAGACATTCGGTTATCTGGCTCGCTGACTCCATCCTCCGCGGCAGCTGTCCTAGAAAAGCTAAAATTCAAAGCGTCCGTAGAGCAAGCAATGATCTGCGCCGCATGTGAGGCCCGCAAGCACTACGAGTGCATAGACTGCAAGAACAACCACTCCACATACCTGTGCTCATGCGACTGCCATGATGAGAACACAAAACCGCACGATACGGCGGAGTGACGCGGGCGCCCCCCTCCACGCATACGTCCTGATCCTGCACGTATGCCATCCGCACGGAATATCGCAGGGCGTGGGTCGCGTGGAGGTGCCGCATGCCTTGCATGGGCCCTGCTGCGCATGCACCTGTGTGCCCGCCCCGCACCGCTGCATGGGCCGAATCCCTTGAAAATCAGTGCCTGCCAGTCGGCATTCTGGGACTTCAGGCAGGGGCAGGGCCCGCGCTTTTATGTCAAGATTCATAAGTCAATAATTCTTCCATTCTCCAAACTATGGAAACGTCCTTGGAATCCATCGGCACCTTGGAGTATGTGCTTGATCGGTACTCCAAGGACTGGACGTGGAAGGTCACAGGCGACAGGGCCGTCAGCATGATCTCAAGGCTTGTCCCAAACGCGTGGTATGGCGAAAACGCAAGCGAGGTGATCATACCTGATACGGCCGAGAGCGTGCGCCACATCAAGATGATACTTGACAGGTACCCCCTCGTCATACGGTCAAAGTCCGCGTGGCAGCGGAAGCTGACGCGCACCCTGTCTCCGCGTCCCGTTCTGAAACCCATATCGCACAAGCTCAAGCGCGCGAAAGCCGGCCAGCAGTTCAGGGGCAAGCTGCTAAACTTTCAAAAGGAAGGGCTGGACTTTCTGCTAAAGTCGTCGGGAAACGCGCTTCTTGCCGACGAGATGGGGCTCGGCAAGACGGTCCAGACGCTGGCGTACGCGGCAACCGAAAGGCAGTCGTTTCCTGTGCTGGTGGTGGCGCCCCTGGTCACGCTCAACAACTGGGAGGCCGAGATTGCAAAGTTCCTAAAGAGGAAGAGCCGGAACGGCCGGATTGTAGACGGCGATTCGCCCTCAGTTACGATGATAAGGACGGGCAAGCGCGACGCGCTTCCGAGATCCGACATCTACCTGATAAACTACGAGCTCCTCTACAAGCGGCGCGCCGACCTTGCCGAGGCAGGGCTGCGCATGATAGTCTGCGACGAGGTGCATAACCTGCGCTCAAAGACCACCCAGAAATACAAGGCCGTCAAGGAACTCGCGGCGCTCGACACCGTCAAGTACCGCATAGGGCTCTCCGGCACCCCGATATACAACCACGGCTCGGAGATATGGCCGATTGTCAACATCATAAAGCCCGGCCTGCTTGGCAGCTTTAAGGAGTTCTGCGAGTACTTTTGCTATGTCGACACGAAGGGAAAGGCAATCGTACTCGAGAGCAAGCGGGCCTCGCTCCGCAACGAGCTGCAAAAGCACGTCATGCTGCGCCGCAAAAAGTCCGACGTGCTCAAGGAGCTAAAGGACAAGGTGCGGTACAAGGAGATGGTGGCGTCAAACTCTGACTACTATTTGGAGGAGCTTGACAAGATATGGGCAAAGCTTACCGCCGAGCAGAAGGTCGCAAAGGACGAGTTTGAGCGTTCGGCCTCGTACCAGCGCGCAATCAAGAGCGAGCGGCAGGTTGCAGGCATTGCCAAGCTGTCGCACGTCATAAACTTTGTCAAGAACATCATGGAGATCGAGGAGAGCGTGGTGGTGTTCTGCCACCACAAGATAATCCACAAGATGCTCAACGACAGCCTCAAAGAGTTCTCGCCGGTCTCCATAATCGGGGGGCAGACTGACGCGGTGCGCAACGATCAGATCTCGAAGTTCCAGCGCGGCGACTCAAAGCTGATGATAGCCGGGATCAGGGCCGGCAATGTGGGGATAAACCTGACTGTCGCGAAATACGTGATATTTGCGGAGCTTGACTGGAGCCCTGCCGTCCACCGGCAGGCCGAGGACAGGCTGCACCGCATAGGACAGAAGAACACCGTGTTTGCGTACTATCTGATAGGAAGCGGAACGCTTGACGACCAGGTGGCCGGCGTGCTCGTGGACAAGAGCTATGAGATTGACGAGATAATGGACGCGACGGCGGACAACTTTGAGAACCGGAACAAGTCGGAGTTCATACTGGCCCAGATACAGGACAGGCTGAAGACGGGCGGGCGGTAAGCCGGGGACCGCCCCTGCACGCACTGCGCCGCTATGGCCCGTCTGGCTCCGCCGCCGCGCCGCCGGTCGCGGATTTCTCATGCGACGCGCCTATCATGTCGCGGAGGCCCGACACCTTTTGCAATACGGCGCGCCGCTCGCCTGCTGACATCGTACGCGATGCGGACACGATGCGCTCTATCTCGTTTATGAGGTTGTACGTGCCCGGACCCTTTGGGATCTGGCTCGCGTATGTGCCGCTCCCCTCCCTTGATATGGCGTCCATCCTCTCGATCCCTTCTGGAAGTATCTCGTACACCTTTTGGGGGCCGCCGTCGCGTATCTGGGGGGCCGCCATTACGAATCCCTCCCTCTGGAGGCCCCCGAGCGCCTCCTCAAGCAGGCCATGCTGACCGATCCGCAATATGGCCATCATGTCTACGATGCCGCATGAGCGTATCTCGAGCAGGCGCAGTATCCTTGCCCAGAGCGGTATCGAGTCTGACCACAGTATGGCATGCGCCGCGTCTGTCATGACGAACGAGCCGCCGTCTCTGTCAAGCCGCAAAAGGTCCCTGTCTCTGAGCGACGCTAGGGCGTCAAGTATCCTGCCCACTCCGAGCCTGCTGAGCGCAGAATGCTCGATTGCCGATTCGTTGATCCTGCCATCCCCCGCAGCCGCAAGCTGCAGTATCTCCAGATCTATGGTGCCGAGCATTCTCATGCCTGTGGTTGCGGCATGCCGTGTATATCAACCTGCGACCGCCCGCGTCATTGTGGCGGCGCGCCGGCGCTGGCAGCGTAGCGCCATGCGGGCTGCCCTTTTCGGCCCTTGCGGCTTGGAGTATGCGCCATTGGCGACTTTGGAAGCGGCGCGTGCGTCAGCGCGTTCTGCACGAGCCGCTGGACCTGCGCGTCATCGAGCCTTCGGCGGGCGCTGCAGGATAATCCGTCGCGGGGCGGGGGTGCGATCTTAATATATTCAGATTATGTCGCTTGCAGCTGGCCTTGTCCCCCCCCCTTTGCAGGGCGCCTCAAACGAATAAACGCTTTTAAACCTAGGCCTGTTGTGAACCTCATATGAATTACCTTTTCGTCATTGCCGCAATATCTGCGATTCCTCTTCTAGTGACGGGCTCAGGCCCAAGCTCATTGACTGAGGCTTTTGGCGCAAACAACGACATATGCGGGCTGCAGCTCTGCTCGGAGATCGAGGGCGGCCGCGACGCGTGGGTTGCGGCGCAGGCCGACGAGTCGGACGAGGACGCCCCGGACGTGGATATTGCAGGCGTCACCTTGCCCCTTCACAAGGGGTACTATGACGGCCAGGCCGCGTACTACATCATAACGGAGGCAAGCGAACGCGTGCATGCCGACGTGATCACCCAGGCCCAGGGGTGGATCGTCGAGCACGTGCCGTCCCTGGCATCGGTCCCGGAGGACGTGCGCTCTGTCACATACATGTTTACAAACGGCGTGCGCGGCGACGGCGTGCACGGGTTCCAGAGCGAGGTCTTCACATCGGTCCCGGGACAGGGCGACTATTCGCCGCTGGCCGGACACGTGCACGTGACATGGCACGAGGGCGTGCTTCCAAAGATATTGATGTCCGAGAGCGACATATTGTCGGCCGCCGAGGCGGGTGACGTGGAGCTGACTGATCTTGACGTCGTGATTAACATGCCGCGGTTCACAATGTCGCCTGTACAGTCGGAGATGCTGGACAGGGCGCCTGAAAAGGTACTGAGAGTGCCGCTTCACTATGGGTTTTACGACGGACAAAAGGTGTACAACGTGATACTGGAATCCAGCGACAAGACGCACTCCGATCTGGTGTCGAGGCTGCAGGGGCTTGACTCTGTGCACGTACCAATGCTTGCAGACACCGATGCCGCCTCCGTCTCAAAGGTGTACTTCTTTACAAACGGCATAGAGGGGCCCGGCGTGCACGGATACCAGAGGCAGGTGTTTACGGCGGCCCCGGGCGACGAGGTGTACAGTCCGCTTTCCACGCATTTGCACGTGACGTGGACCAACGACGCGGATCCGCGACTCTTGACGTCAGAGAGCTCCATTATGGCCGCAGAGGAGTCCGGCGACGTGATTCTGACTGAGATTCCCATTGTAATCAACATGCCGCTGTTGTCGCTTGACGCAAGCCAGATTATGGATCTTCCAAAGAACTTTGCACCCTTCGACGCCGTGATGGACTCCATGATGCAAGAGGAAGAAGAGGGAATGATGGCGCAAGAGGAAGAGGGAATGATGGCGCAAGAAGAGACTGCGATGGAAGAGCCACAAGAGATGAAACTGAGGCTCTCGAGGGCCAATGTTGCCGTAGACATCCCGCTGCACAAGGGATACTATGAGGGAAATGATGTGTATTATGTCATCACCGACACTAACAACGAGATCCATGCCGGCATAATCACCGAACTCCAGGACTGGAGGGTCGAGATGGCGCCCTTCCTTGGGAACGCCCCCGACGCGGCGCTCTCTACGACATACATGTTTACAAACGGGGTCGAGGGAGACGGCATACACGGATTCCAGAACCAGGTGTTTACAAGCACCCCTGAGCAGGCCGATGCGTACAGCGCGCTTGCAGCCCAGATGCATGTGACGTGGGCCGACTCGGCCGCCCCGCGCATACTTGACTCGGAGGCCGCCATAATGGAGGCCGCCGACGCCGGCGAGGTATCGCTTGACGACATCGGCGTGGTGATCAACATGCCGCACATCGTATGGCCGGGCGGGCAGATGATGGTAAAGGAGGACACGTCCGTAGACGACGAGACGCCGTATGGAGGGGGGCAGGTACTTGGAATCGACACCGAGGAGATGACCGTAACGTTTGTCGCCCACCGGGGATGGGGCCCTGACGGGCGTACCATATACTATATCGTAACAGACGCCACGCCGAGCGGGCCTGCCAACATGATGGGGGTCGTCTCTGCAGATACCTCTGCCGCGCTCATTGCAAACTCTGCCGCAGTCGACCTGTACCAGTTTGCAAACGGCATTGCCGGCTCCGGACCTCTGGGATTCCAACCTGGCATTGCAAGCTCCGCTCTTGGTGATGCGGGATATTCGCCCATGTGGCGCATCTACATCATATCGTGGAATGATCCCGCAGATGCAAGCCTGCTTGAGACAATAGGCGACATCCAGGCATACCTGGAGGAGGGGCTGATAACTGTCAGCCTAGCCCGCCCGATGGACAGCGATCACATTGTCAACTGCCCGTTTATTGATCCGTTCCAGTAATGACTGGCGGTGCAAAGCGCGCCATACAAATGTAAGGTAACATGGCAAATATTTAGAAATATTTTAAGCAATAACATGGTTTTGTTTATTAATTATTATCGCGTACCTCATACATGAGCATAGCGGGAATGTACATGCTCAACACCAGCAGGTACGACGAGGAAAAGGTGGAGCAGGCCCTAGAAATGCTGTACGTGGATCGCCGAAACGAGTTTCGGACGCTCTCAGAGGTGCTCTTGTCCGAAAAGGCCCTCGAGTCCATGCCCAACTGGCGCGAGTTTGTCCTCAACTTTAGCCTGGACGTTGAAGAGGCGTTCCGGACATGGACGGGGGATTCGCCCCTTGTGCCAAGCTCGCCGCAAAAGGCGCTGACGCTGCTGCGCCAGCTTGGCCACAACAAGACCTCTATGAACGAGCTTGCGCACCTTCTCAACCTCTCGTTTAACATATCGCTGGAGTTCAAGGAGATCTACAGGCGCCTGCGATAGCGCATCGTCGCTGCGCCGCCCCTTGTTTTTGCACTTGTCACAATCTGTTGGCGCCGCCCGGCCGCCTAGTGGCTGTCCGGAAGGTTTTCGGACAGGGCGCCGCCACCGTTAGCGAGGATCTTGCCCGGGTTCATCACGTTTGAGGGATCAAGCAGGCTCTTGAGCTCTGCAAACAGCCTCACGTTTTCCTGGCCGTACTGCATCTCCACAAACTCCGAGCGGGCCAGCCCGTCCCCGTGCTCTCCTGTCGTGCTGCCACCAAGCGCGATTACCCTCTCAAAGTATTCTGCCACTATCCGTCTCAGATGACGCGTCCCTCCCTTTTTTAGTACGAGGCGCGCGTGTATGTTCCCGCTGCCTGCGTGCCCGTACGTGACTATCCTGGCGCCGTATTTCTGCCGCATGTGGCGCAGCAGCGCGAAGAGTTCCGGCAGTGCGCCGAGTGGAACGACCGCGTCCTCTACCACGTGGGGCACCACCTCTTCGGTGTCGTCGTCTATTGATACGAGGCTGTAGTGCAGGGCCGAGTCCCTGTACCTCCACCACCTTGATATTTCGGGCTCGTCGGTTATGACGGTCTGCCTTGTGGACCTGCGCGCCAGCGAGGCCACGCCCTTTTCCCCGCCGCCGCCCTCCTCCCCGCGCGCGCCGCCACCGGGGCCCCCCGCACGCGGCATGCCCTCGGGCTCGAGTCCCCGGCCTTCATACTCGACGAACAGGAGGCACTGCGTGCTGCCGCCAAAGCCGCCGCCTATGTTGTCTAGTATCGTCCTGTCGACAAACTCTGCTGCCGACGGTCTCGTGGCGCCGACAAGCGCTAGGCAGTCGGCCGCCGCGTCTTGGTCTGCCTCGTACTCTAGTATGTGCAGCGTCCTTGACTCGGGCCGCCTTACTACGTCGATTGTGGCCGATATAATGACGCCAAGCGTGCCCTCGGAGCCGGCTATGACCCTGTGGGCATCGCCTGCCGACGATACGGCGTCAAGCCTGTACCCGGACGAGTTCTTTGGAACATTGGGGTACCTAGACCTGTCTATCCGCCTTGCAATGTCCCATATCCCGGCCGCCGTGTCGGCGTCCTCCGGCAGCCTTGTGAGGTTGCCTTTCCCGTCCACGATCGTAATGCCGGACACGTTGTCTATGGTGGCGCCGTACTTTAGGCTCCTGCTGCCGGCCGCGTTGTTTGCAACCATGCCGCCTACCGTGCAAAAGGGGCCCACAGACGGGTTAGGCCCGAACATCATTCCAGAGGCCCCTAGGACGTCATCGAGCCTCCCCCTGGTGGCGCCGGCCTCGGCCTCGACTGAGCCGCCCGCCGGACCGAGCCGCACGGTTCTGATCCCGCTGATGTTTCTCATGTCGAGTATTATCCCGCGGTTGAGCGCTCCGCCGACGAGCCCCGTCCCTCCGCCCCTTGCCGTTATGGGCGCGCCCGCCTCGACTGCGATCCTTACGGCGGCCGACACGTCGTCCACGTCCCGCGGTATTACGACGACGTCGGGCCTGACTGCATACGAGCTCGAGTCGACTGAATAGTATCCCGTGTGGTGCGGGGACGAGCCCACCTCGCCTGATATGGCAGACTCGAGTTTTGAGACGAGGCGCGCCGCATCATACGGGGTCATTGCAGCCGCGCCCCGGGTTTGGGGGTGCCGGCGCGTCTACCCGCCGCCGCCCCCTTGGCGCCGTTTCTCGTCTCCATCTCCATTGTCATCCTACCCTTGTCGTGTCGGCCGCCCCGCGTCCTGCATGCCCCCCCCCGCAGATGTCGCCCGCATCCGTCATAGGCTTATGCGGTAATAGTCCCATCTCTCGGGATCAAACCGGGCCACGAACTCGGCCTCTTCCTTGTCCACCCTGGCGCTGACCACGTCCCGAAGCGCAAAGCTTGTGAGGTATGTGTACTTTTTGGCGCTCGCCTGCATGATGAACATGTTGCGCATGCCGCTTCCGCCGCCCAGCCCCCAGTATCCTATGTTGAGTCCCATCGGCTCCAGGAATATGGTGTTGGACATGCCGTGGTTCTCGTCGCGTATCTCCTCCCTGAGCCTGTACCTCTCAAGCGGCCCGCCCTTTGCATATCCGACAATCTTGCCGTTCCGGCTGTTTACGCGCAGCGTCGTCAGTATGATTTCCGGGTCCATCACCGACTCCTCAAACGCCGCGTGCTCGAGCTGGAGCGGGGACGGCAGCTGCTCGAATATGTGGCGCAGGGTGCTGATGAACTCTGGATCGGTCCTGGTGTTTATTGACTCGATTGTGGGCACCAGCTTTAGGTTCTCGTACGCGTGCTCGGCCTGTATCGTAATCTCCTCCTGCCTGGCCTGGAAGAACGACAGCACGGTGCCGTAAAAGTTCTTTCTCATCTGCTTTGGGAGTATCTGCATTATGGCCCCTATCATGTCGTCCTCGTTTCCCAGCAGATCCTCAAAGTATGTGACCGCCCTGCGCACTATCTGCGAGGGACTCCATCCGAGGGCGTGGGCGTTCATCTTTGCCATCTCCATGGCCTTTGCAAAGTCGCCCAGGGCGTACCCGCTCATGCGGTCGATGACTGACAGGTACCTGCCCATCTCCATCACGTGACTCCTGAACTTGTGGTCGTCCCTGGTCATGTCCGAGCGCTCAAAGCACTGGAGCGCCCTCTCCTCTGCATTTTTCTTCATCTCCCCGGCCCAGGGATACGTGGTGCGCAGTATCAGCACCTTTACAATCTCAAAGTCTATTCCGGCCGCCCTGATCTGCCTCTGAAGGTTTTCGTCCCTCGATATGAAGTTCAGGACGCTCTCCTCGTGCGGCTTGTCCACGTTCTTTAGCGGATCCAAGTCGTGAAAGAGCGCCGCGACGTACAGGTGTTCTATGTCGCTCTGCGTAATGGCGATCATGTCCTGATCCATGGCAAGCAAGGTCATGTACGTAACCTCCAGCTCGTGCCTGATGTTGTGGTACCCGTAGTATTCGGTGTCGAGCCCCTTTGTCTCGAAGAGGTTTATCGTATAGTCGAGCATCTCCCTGTAGCATTCCCTGTCGATGCCGCGCCGCCTCATAAGGTCCAGTATCGACTCTTTTGTTGCGTGCGTGTATGCTGCAGTCGCCTGCATACCATACTGGTCTCTTGGCATGCTTTTAAAGATCACCGCGCGCGTGGCGGGGGCGACGGCAGCAGCGTGCGGTTCTGGATTGGCGCTGTTGCGGGATTTGGGCGTGAGAGAAGGCCTTCCTTTGGCTGGGAAGGCGGACTGACCTGGCCGACTGACCCTGCCTGACCTTGGCACGCAGGCCTCTCCACGTCCTCTCCCTTCCCCCCCCCCAATGCCGCGCCAGGCCGTGCGGAGCGCCGCATGCACAAGGTTCAATACTCCTGGCCTCGAATGGCCCGCGTGAGCGGGGAGGACAACCACACGCGCGGCGCCAGGCAAGATCATGCCCTGCAGCTGCGCACCGAACTGTCAAAGCTTGCGTCCTCGAGCTCTTCTGAGTTCGTCGCACGTTTTGGCGGCGCCGGCAGACCCGCCACATACGCACTGCGTGACGTGACCGTAAGTGGGCCTCCCCCGGAGCGGGACGTCCCGGCACGCGGCTCTGAGGGGGACAACCGAACCTATTTCACAAAGAGTCCCATATGCCGCATAAACTGCTCCGTCCGGGACGCCTCCATACTTGACGAGGTCACGCCCAGAATGCTGGGGCCCGGAACGGACTTTGCGGCGGTGCAGGTGGATATCTGCACCGGGCCCGGATGCGTGGCGGCCCGCCTTGTCGCAAACGTTACGGGCAGCGTGGAGGTGCCATCAGAGTCACGCGTACAGCTCGTACTTGTGGTGGTGGACGTGGTAGATCCGCGACTCGGCTCCAGCATGGGGCACGACGAGCTGCGGAGCGTTGCCAAAACCGGGCTGAAAAACTCCTGACGGGCTTGCCCACCGTGCGCGGCGTCTGCCACCCGGCCGTGCCCATGCAGCTTCCTTTCCGCCCAAGCGCCGTCTCTCTTCGGACGCGGGCCTGTTTTTTTCTTGGCGAGGGTGCATTCCTGTGCGGGTCGGGCATGGCATAAAATTACGCCCGCGTGGGCACGCAAGCCGGCGCTTGCGTCGGGCGGCTTGCTCATCTGCCCATGTGCGAATCATATTTTTCCCTTAAATCGTCGTCGGACAGCACCTCGTACGCCTTGTTGATCTCCGCCATTGTAATGTCGGGATCGGGCGCGTCGCCGCCGACGTCCTTTTTGGCACTCTTCTGCCCCGCCTTGTCCGGATGGGCCTCCTTTGCCAGCCTCCTGAACGCCTCCTTTATCTCGGGCTTGGTCGCGTCGCGGCTGACGCCCAGAACCCCGTAATAGTCGGGGAGTCGGCCGCCACTTGCCTCCTCGTAGAACTCCCTTGCGGCATCCTGCCGGCCCTTCTTCCTTGTCCCCACCTCCTCGTAGTCGTCTGTCCAGGACGAATGGTATTTCTCATACGTGCGCTCCCTTTTCGAGGCATACTCCTCTGAGTTGTCATAGTCGTTTCTTCTTCGCAGGATTGTGTCCCTTGCAAGAAACAGAAAGATCCCGATCACCGCGACGGCAAACCCTGCAAGTACTACAGCAGTCTCCTCGTCTGACACCTCCAGCTCCATGTCGAGCCCCCGGTCCTGCGCGTATGCGTGCTGCTGCAGCGGGAACGGCGCCAGCGCAGTGGCGTGGCCGGGCTCCGTTTCCAGCCCTAATGATGGCTGCGGTGCCGCCCCCGCAGACGCCGCTACGGCCAGCGCCAGGATCACTGCCGCAAACCCGGCATGCTCCAAAATCCCGTACGACACGGGCGGGATACGCTTCGTGATTATTTATGCCATTCACATCAGCCGAAAGTCCTCTTTTATCGTGTTCAGCACCACGCGGGTTATTGTGCTCTCCAGATGCTCTATGCCTTCCAGGTCCTTGACAAACGCGCTCAGCTCCGACCTCGACTTGAATTTCGCAATTACGAGCAAGTCGGTTGCGCCCGTCACGTCGTATATGGCGCAGACGTTCTCATACTTGGATATCGACTCCTCGACGTGGCTGAGCTCGGTATTTTTTGCGGCAATCTCTATGATTGCAACCAGCCCGTATCCAGCCTTTTCGTGGTCTATGTTGGCGTGGTATCCCCGTATGACTCCTGTTTTCTCAAGCCGCCTTATCCTGCTCAGCACCGTTACGGTCGACAGCCCTACGGCAAAGGACAGCTGGCGTGCGGAGCGCCTGGCGTCACTCATGAGGTTCTTTATTATGAGCTCGTCCTTGTCGTCGTATTTTTCGTGTCTCTGCACCTCTTCGGGGGATTCTGCAGGTTTGGTCACAAATAGCATGTGCAGAAATTCCTTATAACTTTATTTGAAAATCTCGCTTGGCACGCGCACGCTTGCGTGGGGGGGGGGGGTGCCGCGCTTCTGCAGGAGCGCCACATGGCAGGAACCGGCACTTTCGCGGCCCTAGCGCTGCCATGTGATCCCTTCAAATGTGACTGCGGCCGGAGTAACCACACCAAAGGACGCCGCGCTGCGCGCTTGGGCGTCCTGCCGACCACGTTAAACGGTTTTTAATACGCGCGTCGTCACATACGCATGCCCGGGACTGAAAAGGATGGCCTTGCTGCGAAGGGCGACGCGCTCATGCAGGCGGGCATGTTTGAGGAGGCGCTGGCCCTGTTTGAGGAGGCCCTGAAACTGGACGGCGGGGATCCGGACCTGTGGAACCGCGCAGGCGTGGCCCTCCGGAGCCTCGGCAGGTACGCCGAGTCTGTAGAATACTTTGAGCGGTCGCTCCGGATAGATCCGCGCGACCGCGACTCTTCATGATCTGCGCGCGCATCGACCCTTCACTCCCGTCGCCGGGACGTGCGATCAAAGCTCGTATATTCGATGCGCTGCAACGTACTGCATGGATTCAGCCGCGGAGAAACTGATCCGTGACGCCTCGTATATGATAGAGGATGAGAATCTTTATGGCGCACTGAGGCTGCTTGACGCTCTGCTAAAACAGGATCCGCGCAACGTCAACGCGCTGCTCAACAAGGGGGCAATCCTTCAGAATCTGGGCCACATGAGGCGCGCAGTCGCATGCTACGACAGGGCGCTGCGCGCCGAGCCTGGCAATCCCGACGCCCTGCTCAACAAAGGCTCCGCCCTGCATGCCGAAGGCGACTACAAGGACGCGATAGCATGCTATGATATCCTGTTGCGTGGCGGCAGGGCGTCCCCGCCTGCCCTTCTCTACAAGGGCCTGTCGCTTGCCGAGCTGGGCGCGCTGGAGGACGCAATACGGCATTTTGACGGGGCGCTAGACGGCGACCCGGAACTGGAACTTGCCCGGATATCCCGCGACATGGCCCTGAATATGCTTGATGAAAAGACAAGTCCGCGCGGCGCGCCGTGAGGCATGACGCGTATCTGCCGCATTGGCCGCTGCACCCCCTCTCCACTTCCCTTCCTCCCAAACGCCCGCCCTGCGTCTCGGGGGGCGCCCCTGCGTCACTAGAACACTGAAACGTCGCCAGGCGCGGGGCTTCTCTTGCTTGAAGCCTGATCATTTTCCCCGTACTCTTTTTTGTGCGCCTGGAGCTGATGCCCTCTGAGGCCGTCTATGTCGTCGAATCCAGCGTGGCACATGTGGCACTTTGGTTTGGACTCGTCTACAATTGGAAGCACCATGTGCAGAAACGACCGCGGTCTCCAATTATTTCTTTTGCGAGACGTGAACCGCCGCAGCAGCGGCCGGGGCGTCTTATGCCTGCCTCCGACACGCGGCTTTGCGCGAGAACCTGTGCCTATCAAGGCATATATTCAGCACGGGGCTCAGGCGCGCATGCCTGAGCAGCTTATGGACTGTCCTGACGCGCTCGTACGCGCGATGTCCGGCGAGGAGATCTCTGCCAAGGACGGCATGGACTTGCTGGACATGGAGAACATACACGCTCTCGGGGCGGCCGCAGACTCTGCAAGGAGGCGGCTTGCCGGAGACGACGTCTCGTTCGTCGCGTCGTACTACATGAACTACACCAACGTGTGCGCCGCCAGCTGCCAGATGTGCGCGTTCTACCGCAAGGACGGCGCCGATGACGCGTACACGCTTGCCCCCGGAGAGATTGAAAAGCGCGTCGGCATTGCAAAGCAGATGGGCGCAACTGAGGTGCACATAGTGGGCGGGTTTCATCCCAGCCTGCCGCTAGAGTATTACGAGGACATGGTAAGGACCATAAAGGAAAGGCACCCGGAGATGAACGTAAAGGCGCTCACCGCGGCCGAGATCTTTTACCTCTCAAAGCTTACGAAGAACTCTACTGGCGAGATACTCTCCCGGCTGAAGGACGCGGGGCTTGACTCGATGCCCGGCGGGGGCGCCGAGCTGTTTCACCCCGACGTGCGGCGCAAGATAGTGCGCGGCAAGTGCACCGGGCAGGAGTGGCTCGACGTGATCGAGCAGGCGCACGGGATGGGCATCAAGAGCAACGTTACTATGCTGTACGGCCACATTGAGAGGCCGGAGCACGTGATAGACCACCTGGTAAAGATACGCGACCTTCAGAAAAGGACGGGCGGGTTTCTGACCCTCATACCCCTAAAGTTCAGCCTGGAGAACACGGAGCTGGAGCAGGACGGACTGGTCCGGCACGAGTGCTCGTCGCTGTACGACATGCGGATAATCGCCATATCCCGGCTGATGCTTGCGGGAGTCCTCGACAACATATCGGTATACTGGGTCGCGTACGGCAAAAAGCTGGCCCAGGTCGCCTTGTGCAACGGCGGAAACGACCTTGTGGGCACCGCGTTCTCCGAGGAGATATACAGGGCGGCCGGCAGGCCCACGTCCTCGTCGCTTGACGATCTGGCCGAGATGGCGCGAGAGATAGGGCGGAGCCCCGTGCAGAGAAACACCCATTTCGGGGCTATACGCCGGCTCTGAGAACCCGTCTGGGATGCTTTTGCAGTGCCGCCGCCTTTGCGGTTGACTGCTGCCCTCCCCGTGGGCTTGCGCGTCCCTCTGGCTCTACTCGGGGGGCGCCGACATGTGTCTTTTGACCGACTCGATCTTCTGGCGCATCGTAGTGTCGCGGTCGCGCCTTGAATCCACCTTTATCACGACGCCGACTCTGCCAACGCCCAAGTTGTGGACGGTATCCGTCATGCGCATGACTGCCTCGTATATTGCATTCATGTCGGCCGACTCCAGCACGGTGCCCATCGGGTTGAGCTGGTACTTGACGCCTCCGATGCCCTGTATGGATTCTATGGCCTTTGCAATGTAAAAGCTGGCGCTGGTGGTCTTGGTGGCCATTGGGTATACGCTGACCTCTGCATGAATCACACGGCCCGTGCGCGGCGGGGTGATTAAAATCTGGTGCGCGGGTACCGTCGCGTGCAGGGTCGCTGCCACTCCCCTCCACCCTACACGACACTCACTGGATCTTGCTTCCCTTTTTTCTCCTCTTGATGGCCCCAAAGCTTATGAGCACAAGCATGAACCCGACTGCAATCAGTATTCCGGACAGTATGCTATAGTCCTGCAGTTCCTGCTGCGCAATCAAGAGCTCCAGCGCCTCCTCCTCCGTCATTCCGGACTGCCCCGCCGGCATCGACGAGCTGAACAGGGCGGATAGCGCGATTCCAACTGCAAGCATGGCCACACCCCCAGCAAGTATCCTCTTGTCAACGAGCCACGCCATGATGTGTATGTGCAGTCTTGGAAATATAATGTTAGCCTGGCTGCCTGCAGGTCCTTGCGCTGCCTGACGCCGGTGCGGCAGGTGCAATGGCGCAACCCTTCACTGCTACAGCGCCCGCCTGCCGGGTGCGCGCCTACCCCTGGCGCCTTTACTCCTTACGCAGCTTCGGGGCTATGCTGGGACTAAACGGCTTTGGCAGCAGCCCCTTCTGCGACGCCATCTCAAACATCGTGTTGATCGCCCTTTCTCCTGCGTCCCCCATGTCTACGGTCCTCTCGTTGACGTACATGCGGACAAACCTCTTGATCATGTCACTGGGCTTGCCCCTCGAGTACCTCATGGCGTACTGCATGGCCTCCTCCTCGTTCTCCTTCCCGTAGAGTATCGAATCGTGCAGGTATCTGTCAAATTTCGCAATAATCTCTGTCCCGATGTCAGCGCGCATCACGTTGACCCCGAGCGGCACCGGCAGTCCGCCCGTGGCCTCGTCCCACCACTTGCCGAGGTCCGCCACCTTTGTGAGGCCCTCGTCCTTGTATGACAGCTGGGTCTCGTGTATGACGAGGCCGGCGTCGGCCCTGCCCGACCTGACCGCCTCAGGAACGCGGGAAAACTCCGTCTCCACGTACTCAAACTCCCCTATCGCAAGCTGCAGCAGAAGGAACGCCGACGTCATCTTTCCGGGTATGGCAATCTTGGCACCCCTGAGGCCGTCCAGGCCAGTCCCGTCCATGGCAGTTACTATTGGGCCGTACCCGAGCCCAAAGCTTCCGCCGCTTCTGAGTATGGTGTATCCCGGAATGTACGCGCACGCGTGAACCGAGACGGCAGTCACGTCCAGCTGCGGCGAGGCGGCCCTCTTGTTGAGCGCCTCTATGTCCTCCACCACGTGCTCCACGTTGAATCCGGGCGACGGAACGCCGCCTTCCAGCATCCCGTAAAACATGAACGCGTCGTCCGAATCCGGCGTGTGTCCGACAGTTACCTTCAATGAATCGCGCGTGCAATGTCGTAATAAAAACCAAAATCCCGCAGCATTCGGCCGTGAGTGCGTGTGGACATCTCCGCTTTGGTACCGTACGCCCGTAGTCCGGTGGGGCGCCGTACGCTGGGGGATAACGGAAGGAGGGGAGGGAGGGAGGGAGGAGGGAAGAGGAGCACACCGGCGTCACGTATATAGCGCCGCGTGCCATGGGACGTGTTTGGACAGCATCGCCGCGTACAGGAAGGAGATCCGGATGCAGGTGCCACACGTGCAGGAGTATGACCCGTCGCCGATACGGCCCATCCCGGACGGCTCCTTGGACGGCGCGATATTTGCCGGCTGTGGCGACTCGCTTGCGGCCGCGATGCTTGCCGAATACTTTTCGGGCTGGCGCTCAAGGGCGGCGGATCCAAGCGACCTGGCAGAGGGACTCGCGCCCGCGTCCCTGCCCCCCGGGCGCAGGGTCCCGTACCTGATATCTGTATCCGGCGAGACTGCCGCCAACGTCAGGGCGGCCGGCGCGTACCGCAACGCGGTGGCGGTGACCGCAAACCCGGACAGCAGGCTTGCCGCCCTCACGCCCGGCCGCGTCGTCCCGCTTGACTTTCCCCGCACCGGCGTGTCGACTGCCGGAAGCATCTCGTTTACGTCAAGCGTCCTTGCGTGCCTCTCCCTTGTGAACCCCGGCGCGCTCCGGACGCTTGCGAGGCGCGCGAGTTCCGTGTTTGAGAGTGCGGAGCGCGACGCCGCCCAAATCAGGATTCGCGGCTCCCTCTACATACTGGGCGGCGCGATGACGTATCCGCTTGCGATGTATGCCGCGGCAAAGTTCTACGAGGTCCTCGGATACGACGCCAGGCATGCCCGCACCGAGCAGTTCTCCCACATGGAGGTCTTTTCGGCGCACGAGGGCGACACCGTCATGCTGTTCGAGGAGCCGCGCGGGCGCATATCGGATCTGGTCTGCTCGCTTGGAAAGGCGGGGCTGCACGCGTTCTGCGTCTCTCCCTCGGACTCGGCGGTTGCCGCAGGCGGTTGCGACGGCGACAGCGGCAGCGCAGGCAGCGGCCCGTGCACGGATGCCTCGCGCGTGCTGTACTATGCGTTTTTGTCACAACTGCTGACGCTCGGGATTGCAGACGAGTCGGGCATTGCAGAGTGCCACTATGTATCCGACGCGCGGATGCGGGGGGCAAGCAATGCGGCGATATACTGACGGCGCCGCGCTCTTGACCGCATCTTCCAAGCCAAGGTTTAATAGATGATCTCAGAGCGTCCGGCTATGGTAAAGTTCAAGTCGACCGGCGAGGTCCTCAAGATAATCAAGAACAAGGATCAGATCCGCAACTTTGGCGTCATTGCCCACGTCGACCACGGCAAGACAACTATGAGCGACAGCCTTCTTGCATATTCGGGCATCATAGCCCCGTCGGCGGCCGGAAAGGCGCTTGCAATGGACTTTGACAAGGAGGAGCAGCAGAGGGGCATCACCATATACCAGGCAAACGTCACGCTGCACTTTTCGCAGGCCGGCAAAGAGTACGTAATAAACATGATAGACACCCCCGGGCACGTAGACTTTAGCGGCAGGGTGATCAGGAGCCTGCGCGCCATAGACGGCGCGGTGGTGGTGTGCGACGCGGTCGAAGGCATAATGACGCAGACTGAGACCGTCACGCGCATGGCCCTCGAGGAGCGGGTGCGCCCCGTCCTGTTCATAAACAAGGTGGACCGCCTGATAAAGGAGCTACGGCTCACCCCCGAAAAGATGCAGCAGCAGCTCGCAGACGTGGTGTCGAACTTTAACCGGCTCATAGACACGTACGCGGAGCCCGAGTACAGGGAGAAGTGGAAGGTCTCCATACAGGACGCAAGCGTAACGTTCGGTTCTGCAAAGGACAGGTGGGCCATCAACATAGACATGATGAAGGAGCGCGGCATCACCTTCAAGGACGTCATAGACGCCTACGAGGGCGAGAAGGTGCCCGAACTGGTGGAAAAGGCCCCCCTTGCCGACGCAGTCCTCGGCATGGTGGTAAAGCACCATCCCCCGCCGCACGAGGCAGTAAAGTACCGCATACCCCAGATATGGAAGGGCGAGCTCGACTCCGACGTCGGCAAGGCGCTGCTGGCGTGCAGCGACGACGGGCCCACCATAATGATGGTCGTAAACATGGTGCTCGATCCGGCCGCAGGGCCCGTGGCCATCGGCAGGCTGTTCTCCGGCACCGTCAGGGACGGCCAGACCATCCACATAATAGACGAAAAGCGCGAGGGGCGCATCCAGTCGGTCAACTTCTTCATGGGAAACCAGCGCGAGCAGGTAGGCGAGCTCGGGGCCGGAAACATCCCCGCCCTGCTCGGACTCACGGAGGCCAGGGCCGGGAACACCGTGTCCGCGGTCAAGGAGATGCCCGTGTTCGAGGGTGTAAAGTACGTCTCTGAGCCCGTCGTCCAGGTGGCAATAGAACCAAAGCACCCCAAGGACCTGCCAAAGCTGGTCGACGTACTAAAGCAGCTTACCATAGAGGATCCGAACCTCGTGGTGAAGATAGACGAGGAGAGCGGCGAGACCATCGTCGCTGGGATGGGGGTGCTGCACCTTGACGTCGCAACGCACCGCATACAGGACGCAAAGCTCGAGATCGTCACGTCCGAGCCGCTGATAAACTACCGCGAGACCGTGCACTCCTCCTGCGAGGCCGTCATGGCAAAGTCCCCCAACCGGCACAACAAGATATTCATGAGGGTCGAGCCGCTGGAGCCCGAGATTGCCGAGATGCTCCGCACCGGCGAGATCAGCGAGATGAAGGACAAGAAGACCGTCTCCGACCTGTTGAAGGGCGCCGGCTGGGACACGGACACCATAAAGAGGGTGATGAGGCTCGACTCGCGCGGAAACGTTCTGATAAACGGCACCAAGGGCGTGCAGTTCGTCCAGGAGTCGACTGACTCCATAAACTCCGGGTTTGACGAGGTGATGAAGGAGGGGCCGCTGTGCCGGGAGCAGATGCGCGACTGCAAGTTCACGTTTACGCACTTTGTGCCGCACGAGGACACGGCGCACCGCGGGTTATCGCAGCTGGGGCCCGCGTCGCGGCGCGCGTGCATGGGGGCCCTGCTGACTGCCGGCACCGCCATACTGGAGCCGATGCTTGCAATAGAGGCGCGCGTCCCGACCGACCTGGTAGGGAACGTGGCGACCGTTTTATCCGGCAAGCGCGGCAAGGTGCTCGACATGTCGCAGATGGGCGCGTCAAGCATAGTGACCGGCGAGATACCCGCCTCCGAGACGTTTACCCTGTCCGAGGAGATGAGGGGGCAGACTGCCGGCAGGGCCACGTGGAACACGTCGTTCAAGGAGTGGAGCGAGGTGCCAAAGTCCATGCTCACAAGTACGATATCTGAGATCCGGAAGCGCAAGGGACTCTCGCCGGAGCCGCCTACGGCAGGCGAGTTCATCGACAAGGAGTAGCCGCCATCGCTTCTGGCGCCGCCGCGCCCAAAACCGCGGCGCCTGAGAGGATGGGAGGGGGAATGAGTGAAAAGTGACCTACATTTAAGATGGTGCCGCAGTTTGTAATAATACTTATATTATGTCATATATATTACATAATGTAGAGAAATATGACAACGTTTCCAGACCCTGTGTGTGAGCGAACCCCTGGGCGCGCGCCGGACTCGTCTTTTGGTGCAGGCGAATCTGCGGGTTTCAGGGAAGGCGGCGCCGGCCCTGCACGTATCTCTTGCAAGAACGGCATTTCGGGACCGGCGCTCGGGACGGTAAGAGATGCGGGGCGGCAGAAAGGGGCGGCAGAGGCCGGGTGGCCCCGGAACAGCGTGGCGGTGGTGATGTCGTGAGCAAGATTGTCTTGAAGATCGACGAGATCCCGCAGCAGTACGTCGGCAGGGGAAAGGCGATAGTTGATCCCAAAGTACTCGAGAGCGCAAACTGGAACACGGGGCAGATCTTGGAGTTGTCCTATAACAAGAAGACTCATGCAATGCTGTGGCCCGGCCCGCCGGAGGAGTACGGGGCCGGACTGATCAGGGTTGACGGGATTACCCGGCAGAACATAGGGGCCGGAATAGGGGACAGGATATCAGTAAAGCCCGTGGAGGCCGCGGACGCCGAGCAGATCGTCTTGTCGCCGACTGAAAGGATCCGCGCAGAGGGGCTTGAGGACTACATGGCATACAACTACCTCAACCACGTCTTTACGACCGGCGACACGATCACCCTCGGCACCCAACTGGGCGGGAGAATACAGTTCGTAGTCACAAGCACAAGGCCTGCAAAACCCGTGATCGTTACGGAGGGCACCGCCTTCAAGCTGGGGCCCATGACCAAGGCGGTGGACGCCACGGTCTCCAGAATCACCTACGACGAGCTGGGCGGGCTTAAAGGCGAGGTTCAGAAGATCCGCGAGATGGTGGAGCTGCCGATGAGGCACCCGGAGCTGTTTGAGAAGATAGGCGTGGAGGCGCCAAAGGGCGTGCTCTTGTACGGTCCGCCCGGGACCGGCAAGACGTTGCTGGCAAAGGCAGTCGCGGGAGAGACCAACGCCCACTTTATCTCGCTGAGCGGGCCTGAAATCATGGGCAAGTACTACGGGGAGAGCGAGGAAAGAATCAGGGAGATATTCAAGCAGGCAGAGGAGAACTCGCCGAGCATAGTATTCATTGATGAGATCGACTCCATCGCGCCAAAGCGTGACGAGGTGTCCGGGGAGGTGGAAAAAAGGATCGTCTCCCAGCTCCTGACCCTGATGGACGGGATGGAGAGCAGGGGCAAGGTGGTGGTCATTGCGGCCACGAACAGGCCGGACTCGATTGATCCGGCCCTGAGAAGGCCCGGGCGGCTCGACAGGGAGATCGAGATTGGAATTCCCGACGACGACGGGCGGCTTGAGATCCTCTCGATCCACACGCGCGGGATGCCGATAGACGAGGGCGTGGATCTGAAGAGGATCTCAAAGATCACGCACGGCTTTGTGGGGGCGGACCTCGAGGTCCTCTCCAAGGAGGCCGCAATGGGATCCCTGCGAAGGGTCCTGCCCGAGATCGACCTCGACCAGGAGAGGGTCCCCCAGTCACTGCTGCAAAAGATCCGGATCACCGAGGAGGACTTTGGGAGCGCGCTAAAGGAGGTGCGACCAAGCGCGCTGCGCGAGGTCCAGGTCCAGGTCCCAAACGTAGGGTGGGACGACGTTGGGGGGCTCAAGGCGCTCAAGGAGGAGCTGCGCCAGGCCGTGGAGTGGCCGATCAAGTACAGGGAGGCCTACGAATATGCCGGCGTCGAGGCGCCAAAGGGGATACTGCTACACGGCCCCCCGGGTACCGGAAAGACCCTGGTTGCCAAGGCGCTGGCAAAGATGACGGACTCTAACTTTATCAGCATAAAGGGGCCGGAGCTGCTCTCAAAATGGGTCGGGGAGTCCGAGAAGGGCGTGAGGGAGATATTCAGAAAGGCCCGGCAGGCCGCCCCGTGTATAGTGTTCCTTGACGAGGTGGACGCGCTGGTCCCGCGACGTGGCAGTTCCGGCTCCGACTCGCACGTAACCGAAAACGTGGTGTCCCAGATCCTGACTGAGATTGACGGGCTTGAGGAGCTGCACAACGTGCTGGTAATCGGAGCCACGAACAGGCTGGACATCGTGGACGAGGCCCTGCTGAGGCCCGGAAGGTTTGACCGCATAATCGAGGTGCCACATCCCGACTCCAAGGGGAGGGAGCAGATCCTCAGGATCCACACAAGAAAGAAGCCGCTTGCAGACGACGTCAGCATACAGGAGCTAGTAGAGATGACAGACGGCTTTAGCGGCGCAGAGCTTGCGGCGGTGGCCAACGACGCGGCAGTCGCCGCATTGGAGAGATACGTTCATGGCAAGCGTGGAAACCTCAAGGAGATCAAGATTGCCCAGAAAGATCTGGTCGAGGCGGCCGGCAAGCTCAGGCCGGACAAAGAGGGGGCGCCCGCGACCCGGCCCTCAAAGTGACCCTGGCGCCAAAAAAAAAAAAACCAGCCGGCAGACCCGTTGGGCCGACTGCCGGTCACGCCTAGTTTTTTATTCGGGGACGCGTTGCGGATTCCCATGGGGCTGCTGTACTCGAAGCTGTACATCGACTTTGACCCCGGGCAGTGGGAGCAGGTTGCAAACGATCCTGTGTCGTTTAGAACCCGCGCAGAGGGGATTACGCTTGACGTGGAGGATACGTCACACAAGCCCTACCGTCTCGTGTTCAAGGAGGGTGGCAGGGTTTCCATAATGCGCGTTACAGGCAAGTACCGCATATTGTGGGATGATGGCGACGCGTCCGTGCAGCGGCAGTAGCAGCGGTGGCGGCAGCGATAGCAATGGATGCTGCATGGGCTGCCGCGACGCGGATCCTGCCCGCCGGGAAAAGCCTTGCCGCTTCCGGCCCTGATGTCACGATACGCAGTACCGAGAACCGCGCCCTTGGGCGGCCTGCCCGGGTTCGTCCTCGCGCCCTGAGCGCCCCTGTACTGGAACGCGTCCGGAGCCAGAAAATAAAAGGGGCCCAACTGATGCCCGTGTCGTGAGTCTTGAGGATAGAGCCCGCAGTTTGGCCGCGGACTTTGATAACGCGTCTGCTCAGGATGTCTTGTCGGTACTGGACGGGGTGATCCCGTTGCTTCGGAGCGAACCCGTTGCCGCCTATCTGCAGAAAAAACTGGACGGGCTGAGAGACGAGGCCGACGAGTCGGAGCGCCGCTCAAAGTGCGCCGCGCTCAGGCCCTACGTGGATTGGTACCTGCAGGGGCTGCAGGAGTGACGCGCTTTATGCCGCGGGGCGACAAACCCGTCTTTCCGCACATGCTTCTTTGCAGTCACATCCCGGGCGCAGCTCGCACATTGCATGCGCCCCGCCCAGAGCTGCCGCCTGTCAGTCGCCGCCCTCAAACACCCTTATGTTCTGGAGCGCTCGCTCGATCTCGCCCTTGTCCCCCGCCGCCGCCTCCATGTCCCCTACCAGCCTTACAAAGTACTCGTATCCGGTATCCTGGGCCTTGGTTATGTCGGATTTGTAGCACGCAAGCGCCTTTTCCATGAACGGCACGTCGTCGGCAAGGCCATCAAGGCCGCCGTTGCCATTGTCGCGTCTCTCTCCGCCGCTTCCATCGCCAAGACACTCGAGTATCCTGCGCGACACTCCGTCGATCTCAGGTATCGTCTTGGCCGCCTGCTGTTGCAGAACAGACGCAAACATGGCAGCCGCTCCCTTTAGCTCCGGGCTTTCTGACAGCGTGCGCAGCCTCTTCTTGTAATGGTCTAGTGATTTTAGTATGATCCTGTATCCTCCCCCCTCCTTTAGGTATATGCCGCCCAGCCAGATCCTGCCAGCCATGCGCATGGTCCGCCGCGGTGCCGTTAATAGGTTGTTGCGGCAGTTACGCATGATCTGGACGCCAAAGGCCCGCGCCTGCCGCCTCACATCCCCGTATCTTGTGGGCGGGACGCCCGCGTCTGAGCGCATTTCACGCGGCCTGTTCTGCCGCCCCCTCGCGCCGTCGCCGTAGCCGCCCGCGCACCCCTGCCGCACCCGGTACGTCCGTCTAATTTTGCAGTCCGATCGCGCGCTGCATATGCCGTATCCTGTAGGCCATCAGCCCGTTCAGTCCAAAAATTACGGCCAGCCCTGCATATGCGAGGGGCTGGCTGTTCTCTATGAGCATGCCCGAGATGCCCGCCCCCAGCACGCTTGGCAGCAGCGACAGGACGTAGAGCCACCATCCGCAGCATCCAAGCGGCACCAGCGCAAAGAACGAAAAGAACGAGGCTGCAGCAGACGACGCTGCCACCCCGCCCGTCCCCCCGCCTTGAGCCCCGGCGCCCGTCCCCTCTGCGCTTCCCCCGCGGCCCGGCGCGACCCTGCATCCTGCAAGCCTCCGCCTCTTCTCTGCAAGGTATGCCTGGAGCCCGGTTCCCGCGCCTATTCCAACCATTATGGCCGGGTTTGTCACCAGGGTCACGTACAGGGCTGACTCTGCCGGAAGCGACGGGGTTGTTGCAACTACCACGGCCGCATACGCCAGGACGGCCAGTCCTCCGAACAGGATCGGCCTGACAGGAACAAGAGATCCGGCTATGGCTCATACACCTCGGTATCCGGGTGGAACGCGACCCATTCAAACCAGAATCCGGGGCTAAACGCGAGGCGCTCTATACTGCGCCCCTCAAGGAGGCCTGCCACTGCCATGCCGTCATAGTCCCAAACGGATCCCGTCTGTACGTCTGTCAGCGTGGCGCCATCGTACTCGAACTCCAGCAGCTGCCCGTCCCATACCGGCCTCTCAAACGCCCGTGCATTCCCCTCAAACGTCGATACAATCAGGACGGGCAGGTCACCGACCACGTCGTTTATTGCCCCCGAGTCCTCCGCGTCACCCTGCCTGTACGCCTTGTATGTGCCGCCGCTCTCAAATCCCAGTATGACCTCCTTTGGATGCATGGCGCCTGATGCCGCCCCCGCGTCGTCCACCGGGAATATTATGCTGTAGTCCGTATAGTATCCGCCGTAGGGATCCACGTTGTATGCGCGCACGTGGCCGGTCTCGGTGGTCAGCACCACGGTGTCCGGATGCACCTCCCTCCAGTCGTCCCACCGGATTACGTCAAACGGCACGGTGCCGAGCCTCTGCCCTGCAAGTTCCCCCTTGATGGCTGCTCCCAGGGCCTGGCTCCAGTACGTCCCTGTCGTCCTGTCATACATCACCAGGTTGCTGTTGTACAGCTTGCCGGACGTCCCAAACTCTACCACCCTGTCTCCAAGCGCCCTCTCAAAGACCTGGCTCGTATAGCACAGCGGGCAGTACGTTACGGCGACCGGGATGCCCCCGACCACGTCGTTTACAATCTCGTGCCATACCAGTATGCTAAGCGGATAAGCCTTTGCCTCCCCCTCGATCTCGAGGCCTATTACGACGTCGGAGCCGGACATGAATTCCGCCTCTTCTGCATGCGCAAACTTCGGATCGTCTATTGATGGGATCCCGTCCGGCGGCGGGCCACCGCTGATTATCTTGTCAAGCGGGACCGTGTGCTTTTGGCCGTTTGTTACAGTGACGCTTGAATAATCGGACGAGGTACTGCCGGATTCAAAGGCCGGCGCCAAGTCGTTCACCGCGGCCTCCGTTGGACCATCCGCGTCATACGCGTAGAGTATGGCTACGCTCAGAATTATTGCCACGGCTCCGGCCGCGCCGACGGCCATTTTCGGATTCAAATCTGATTACAAAAACTCTGTAAAATATTAAAGGATTGTTCCATGTCTGCGTAATGTTCATAGCCATTATGGAAATTCCCCCGCACAAGGCACGTCCTGTTTTGATCGCGTATTGGCAACGCTGCCGGCGCGCCAGGACTCTGGAGATGCGATGTTTGGGATCGCGGGTATGAAGAAGATGCCAAACCCCCGGTGGCTGGGTGGGGCTCCTGTCACACGACGCTTATTCCCTCGCCGACTCGCTCCTGCTGAACAGCGTCAGCAGCACGCCCGCCATCGTGGCGCCTATTCCGGCCAGCCCGACAAAGATTCCTGTGTTCTTTACGAGCCTGTGCGCCGGCTCGAACTGGCCCGTCTCGATTGAATAGAACATACCCAGTCCCGCCGCGAACATAATCATCCCGATTATCATGGTCGCGGCCGAGTTCTTCACGCCTTGTGTGGGTGCCGCTGCTATTAATCTCATGGGCGCATGCGCGCGGCCCGCTGTTGTTGCTGCCGTCGCCTGCCGCTGCTTCTCCGGGCGCGCACGCCTGCGGTACGAACAGCCTCCTTGTGCCTGCCCTGCCCACATTGATTAGCCCCTTCACGCCCGCGTCCCCCCCCCTTCCCGGACGTACGGAGATGAGGAGTGCTTGCATCGATACCAAAACCAGACCGGGCATGGGACCGACGCCGCATGATTTAGCTTATATGTCCCTCGGGTTTTTTCTCTGCTAATGGCATCTGCCACGGTCGACCTTATTGGCGTTGTACAGAAAATACTGGATCTTGATTCCAAGATGAGATTTGCGGCGATAATCAACCTGCAGGGAAAGATACGGGAAGCCATAATGAAGACGGGAAAGACCAGCCTCAAGTCGCAAAAGGAAGAGGAGCACTTTTGCCAGCAGGTGGCCCAGAGAAGGAAGATGCGAAAGGAGTTTGACCGGTCGCTTGGCAAGGTGACGTACGTGCACGTTGAGCGCGAAAAGGTCTCCCAGATGGTCGTGTATACAAGCCGAAACACAATCTATTTTACGATTGAGCGCGACATGCCAATCCAAAAGAAGATACGGATCGTCGAAAAGGTGAAAAAGATTACGAGCACCATCTGATCATTGGCGTCCTATTCTAAGTATTTTCGTGAACTGACGACGCGTCTGTTCTGGTAACCATCGCCTGCCCCGTCCGTCTTGAAAAACGATATAACGGGCACCGGCGCCTGCCGCACCATGAAAGTCCTGGTGGATGAACACTCTGACGGATTGGATGAGAGGCTCTGCGAGAAGGGGTTCGAGGCGCAAAGCGTCAAGAAGCTCATAAGCAAGGGCATGGCTCTCAAGTCTGATTTCTCCGTACTAAAGTACGCAGAGTCTCACAAGATGGTACTAGTAACAAAGGACAAGGAGAACATATCGGGGTGCCGGGAAAACGGAATCCGGTGCGTGGCACTGGACGACGACGTGCTCTTCAAATATGTAGTCTCCGAGCTTGAGTGCCTCGGCAAGTGACCGTGTGTGCGCTAACGCACCGTGCACTCGTCAGCGCCCCGGAGCCCCGCCCCGCCCGTTCCCCGCGTCGTCCGGATCCCTGAGCAGGTTTTTTCGGACCAGGATCGGGATCTTGTAGAGTGACGCCAGGGCTATCGCGTCCGACGCGCGGTAGTTTTTCAGGACGATGTCCTTTCTGCCCGTAAGATACAGGTTCGCTCGCAGGACGCTGCCGCTCTGGTACACCTTGACCTTTACTAGCACAATCTCGTTCTCCTCGCATATGTCCGATATCATGCTGTACACCGAGGGAATCTGGATCGGCGCCGCGTCGGCGTCTGACATGCACACGATATGCTTTACCACCTCGCCTGAAAAGGCCCTGACGTGGAACTCTTTCCCGTCGTCTGAGCGCAGGACCGCCAGCCCCTCCATCCCGTAGGGGTCAAGGAACCCCACCGTCTCGATTCTGGCAGACTGGTAGTCCGGCTCCTGCTCCTCGGCGATGTCCACGACGCTACGGGGCGTTGCAGTGCTTATAAAGATACAAAGGGGCCGCGCATACGGCACCTGCTGCGATCCAACTCACCGGCCATGCGCATTTATTTAACGGCCGATCGCAGCTGATTGAACATGTCCTCAGAGCACCAGCGCTCACTAAAGTACATCCGGGCAAAATACGTCCGGGAATACATGCGCAAGGACTTTACCATAATGCGCGTGTGGGACAGCACCCGGAGCGCGGCGCAGAGGATGAGCGACAACAACACCGACACCGTTATCGTGACGGACGTCCGCGCGCGCCCGGTCGGCATAGTAACGGACGTGGACATACTTGAGACCGTCAGCAACCCGGAGGTGAACGTGGAGAAGACCAGGCTTGACCAGATAATGAGCTCGCCTATGATCACCACCACCGAAAAGGTCACGCTTGCAGACGCCGCCGTCCAGATGAAGAACGAGGGCATCCACAAGCTTCCGGTAATATCCAACAACGCCGTGGTCGGGGTGATACGGCAGACCTCCATCTCGACCGCGATAAAGGAGGCAGTCGGCAGCCCCCCGCGCCTGCTAAGCCCGCCCGTCAGGGCGGTGCTCGGAAACTTGGGATTCGTGCTCCAGTTTGCAGGCGTGCTGCTGTTCGTGCCCGCGATCGTGGCCACCATACTTGAGGACACCACGACTGCCACCGGCATCTACCTCAGCACGGTGCTGCTCCTGGCGACGGGATTTGCCCTCAACTCCTACGGCGAAAAGGCCGGGCTCAACATGCGGCAGGCGTCCATACTGGTCTTTTCAAGCCTGTTTCTCATGTCTTTGTTCGGCTCCATCCCGTACTTTTACGTCATGCCAGAGGACATGCCCCCCGGGGAAGCCTTTGCAAACTCGTTCTTCTCGAGCGCCGCGGGCTTCACCACGGGCGGCCTGTCTCTGTTTGACACGCCGGAGGATCTGGGGCACAGTTTTACCTTCTTCCGGAGCTATACGCAGCTCGTGGGCGGCATGAGTTTCATATACCTCGTAATTACCGCGTTCTACTCGGAGGCCCACCTAAAGTCAATGCGCGGCTTTATCACCGGAAGGGCGCTCCACCTCAAGGAGCTCTTCCTGTCGATTACGGTGATATTCCTGCTGTACATCACGACGCTTGCCCTGCTGCTGTTCGTGCTGGGCAAGCGCGACCTGCTTGACAACTTTTCGCTGTCCATGAGCACCCTTGCGACTGGGGGGTTCCTTCCCTCCTCGACCATACTTGACGACCTGGTGTGGTACGACTACACGCTGCTGATAATAGCGATGATAATGGGGGCGCTCCCGTTCACGTTCCACTACAGCTTTGTAAGCAAAAGGTTCCGGGTCCGAAAGCTGGGCCGCGAGGTGGTGGCATACTTTGCAATACTCGGCACCGGCGTCGCCATATTCATCGCGATAAGCGGCACGGACTTTCTACCCGCGACGTTCTATGCGGTCTCGGCCAGCACGACTGCTGGGCTGCAGCATGAGGACATATCCGGGCTCAACGGGGCCGCGTACGGGGTGCTGGTGGTGCTGATGTTCGCCGGCGGCTGCGGGTTCTCCACCGCGGGGGGCATGAAGATATTCCGGCTCCTGGCCCTCCGCAACCTCTTGAACTTTTTGCGCTCCTCTGCCCGCAAGGCGATGGCGCCAGAGGCCAAAAAGGAGGTGGTAAGCACGCTGATCATCGTTGCGCTGTTTCCGATAATTGCGGCGGCGGCCGGCGCCCACCTCGCGTCGGTCACGGGAGCCCCGTATACGGAGTCGTTCTTTGAGGCCAGCGGTGTGATTACCACGGGCGGACTCTCGGCAGGGGTGATAGACTTTGAGACGGATCCGGCCACCAAGATGATGCTCGGCTTTCTCATGATATTTGGGCGCCTTGAGATAATTGCCATAATCTACATATTTCTGCCGAGACTGGGGCCGTCGTAGCACGCCTCACCCCCATGTACGTCTGCGCCCCGGCGACTCCCTTGCTGCACCGTCCTTCTCCCTGCCATCCCTCTTTCTCCCCTCTCCCTCTTGTGTACGGGCCGCTGCCCATACGGCCGGCGCACGCCGCGCCGGAAACTGCAAACCGCATGGAATTTAATCGAGATGCGCCCCCTTTGCCCATGGAAGGGGCAGGGGACGCGCGCGCAGAAAATGGCGGCAGCCGCCGCCGCGCGGCAGCCGGAACGCGCCTGGTCGCGGCCGGCTTTGTAATGATGGCCGCCCTGTTTCTCATATATGGCAGGTACCAGGATCCTGCCAGCCTCACTCCTGACGCCATACACGTGGTGCAGAGGCTTGCATACGGGTTCTACGTTGCCCTGCTGGCCTCGCTGGGGGCGGTCGCGTACGGGATGTACCGCTACCACGCGTCAAAGGTGGAGGAATGGCGCGCGGGAATGCGTGATCTGGGCTCCGTCATTGCAATGCACACGTGGAACAGGAGGTCCCGGAGGATATTCGTATCCGTCTTTGTCGGATACGGGCTGTTCTTCTCCCTGGCATCGGGCACCCTGGTGTACCAGCCGGGCATCAACTTTGCCACGCATTACGGCGCCGAGATACCGTCCGGGTTCGTCTCGCCGTGCTGCGACGCGCCGGGTTACATGCCAAAGATAATCGTATACCTGACTGAGACCGTGGGGCTGCAGGTGGTGCCAGTCAACGTCGTGCTGCAGGCCGTGGTGTCGTATTTGGTGGGGCTCAACGCGTCTGTTGCGGCCGGGGCGTACTCCGTATCAAGGAAGCGCCGCGGGCTTGGGACCGTCGGGGCCGCCACCGGACTGTTCGTCGCGTGCCCGACGTGCGCGGGCACGTTTCTATCTCTGTTTGTGGGCACTGCAGGCGGCATCGCGGCGTCCGCGGCGCTCGTGCAGGTGCAGACCCTGCTGATAGCCGTGTGCATACCTGTACTGCTGGCCACGCCGTACCTGATGGCAAGACGCCTGAGGGACGCGGCCGACGGGGGCCAGTGCAGGATCGACTGCGCGGACTGACCCCGCGAAGCGCCTACCCCCGTACGTATGCGGCCCTGCCATGCGAACCTGCTTTGTGAGGGGCATCCCCCGTGCATGGGGCCGGCGGCGTGACGTGCGCCGCGATAGGCTGTCCGTTCAACAACTGCACTGCCTTCGTCTCCGCCCCCCACCTTCCATCTGCCCATACGAATCCAGTCCGCCCCGATCATACAGGCTTTAAAGCGCCGATACCGGACGCCTTGCAATGAGAATCACGTCGATGCCCGAATCCGAGCTTGCGCGCGCGCTCCTGCCCGTCGACACCCGGATAAGGGAGGCGTACCTGAAGCAGATGTCCGCGCTGGTGGCCGAAACCCCGATAAAGGTGATGCTGGGCGACACCACGGTCACTGACCAGACCACGTTCGACGCGGGCGGCATCAAGACATACCTGCAGAAGATAACTGAGCGCCTGGGCCCGTCCTGGCACGCGCGCGAGGTGACTGAGACGCGCGACGACGACGTCCGGCGCATGTTTGTCAAGCTTGAGTCCGAGGCGGCGGGGTACGCGTTGTCCGTACACCTGTCGGTCCAGTACAGGGCGCTGCTCTACTACAAGCCGGACGCCAGGGTCGAGCAGATCCAGAGGGAGCTTGGAAGGATAGACGAGTCCGCCAGAAGCGACAGGGAGTCAATCGCGGACGCGGGTGACAGGATAGCTGCGGAGCGGCTAAAAGGCGCAGGATGCGTGGAGCCTGACTCCGCGGAGCTCTTTGAGACCCTGTACCGCGACGAGTCGCTTGCCGAAAGCATCGAGGATGAGATAAGAAAAACAGTGGACGACGCGGGACTTGCAGTGCATGCCGACAGGCGCGACTCGCTCTTTGCGGAACTCGACTCGCTCCTGACCGAGGTGTACAGCACCACTGCCATAATGATAGACGACGCGCGGCTGGTTACCGGGGAGGACGGCTTTCTCTACACCGCCGACGTCGAGAAGATCGCGGCGGCAGAACCAGCATCCGCCGCAGGCTCCGGAGCGAGGACTCCCAGGGACGGCCACTTTGACCCCGGTGCCGTCTCGAAGGATGCGCGGGAGGCGCTCGAGTCCCGGCTCGGGGAGCTTGCGGGCGCCATCGACGGGTAAAACCGTCTTGCAGGTTGTATTAATCAAGGAACCGGAGTAGAGATGTCTCTCTCATGGGGGAGCTGCGATCCCCCGATATGCTTTTGCGATCTGATTAGAGTATTTAATCATTTTGATCGAGGAGGAACAGCCCGTTTTTGCGTCATACGCTCCTAATTATGTACATTTAAGCGCGTTTTGGTGCGTCTGATACCACATCCCTGCCCCCGCTGCGGCGTGCCCTGCGGCAAGCCTCCGGCTTCAGGCCGGTAGGGGCTCCGCCCGCGGCGCATGCGGGGGGACGTGACTGCCAGCAGCACATCATGGCAGGCTGCAGCCGGCCCGTCAGTGGAGCCTTCGCTATGCTGCGTCCGGCGCCTCCCGGATGAGGCAGCCCCGTCTGGGCCCCGCGGGGGAACGGGCGGCGCCTGGCGCGATAACAACCCAAATAGGTAGGGGCGTCGGGGGACTGTCTGTGATGATCATACCGACGTACGCTGACGTAAAGAGGGCCGACTCGATGAGGGGCTCGCAGATCAAGAAGACCCCCCTGGTACGCTCGCCGTCGTTTGCCGACATGTGCGGCTCCGACGTCTATCTCAAGGCGGAGTTCCGACAGAAGACCGGCTCTTTCAAGATCCGCGGGGCATACCACAAGATGATATCCCTCTCCCCCGATGAAAAGGCAAGGGGCGTGGTGGCCGCCTCTGCAGGGAACCATGCCCAGGGAGTCGCACTGGCCTCGTCGCTTGAGGGCGTCAAGTGCACGATCGTGATGCCAAAGAACGCATCGCCGGCAAAGATTGCCGCAACCCGCGGATACGGAGCGGAGGTGGTGCTGGAGGGCTCAAACTACGACGAGTCGTTTGAAAGGGCCACGCGCATTGCAGGGGAGACCGGGGCTACCGTGATACACGCCTTTGATGATCCGGACGTGATAGCGGCCCAGGGCGTGATAGGACTCGAGATTCTCGACGAGCTGCCGGATGTCGAGGAGGTGTACGTCCCCGTGGGCGGGGGCGGACTTGCCGCCGGCATGCTGATTGCCATAAAGGAGACCCATCCCCACGTGCGGGTGGTGGGCGTGCAGTCCGACTCGTTCCCCTCCATGCACATATCGGTGCGCAACTCGGCCAGGACGCCGGTTGCAGACGGGCCCCGAACCATCGCGGACGGCATCTCGGTCCGGATGCCCGGGGAGATCACGTTTGACGTGGTCAGGCGCCTGATAGACGACGTGGTGCTCGTGGACGACACCGCGATCACAAAGACGATGTTCCTGCTGATGGAGCGCATGAAGTTCGTGGTGGAGCCCGCGGGGGCCGCAAGCCTGGCGTACGTGCTTGAGAACAGGCCCGCCCCCGGAAAGAAGATTGCCGTGGTATTGGCCGGGGGCAACGTGGACATGTACCTGCTGGGGCAGATTGTCGACAAGGGGCTTGCCGCCATGGGGAGGCTGCTGAAGATATCCGTGCTGCTTCCAGACCGCCCGGGCGCGTTCAAGGGGATCGTCGACGAGATTACCGCCGCAAACGCAAACATCGTGGAGGTGGTGCACGACCGGCTGAGCTCCGACATCAGGGCGGGCTCGGCCGGCGTCACGCTGAGCCTGGAGACGGAGGGCACGGAGCAGGCCAACCGGCTGATTGAGCGTCTCAGGGCAAAGCACGTCCAGTTCCGGCTGCTGACCTGACGCCGCCCGGGCGCGCGGACGTGGATCCCTAGAGCCCCCTTGACTGCAGCTCCTCGGACTCTTTGAGGACGGCGTCATGCTGCGACCGCTTTATTTCTGCAAGGGCACTGCGCACCGAGTCGTCGGTAACCGCAAGAATCATTGCGGCGTACATGCCTGCGTTCTTTGCCTTGTTGACGCCTACCGATACCACGGGGGCCCCTGCGGGCATCTCGGTTATGGAGAGCAGGGAGTCGAGGCCTCCGAACGCGGAGAGGCGGAACGTCTCATCCCCCGTCTGGTTCTTGTTGTTGTACGCCATTATGGGCACCCCTATGACAGGTATTACGGTATGGGACGCGATCATGCCCGGCAGGTGGGCGGCCCCGCCGGCGCCGGCTATGATTGCCGCAAAGTTTGACGACTCGGCGTGCCTGGCGTACGTGGCAAGCCTGTCGGGGGTGCGGTGCGCCGAGACTATCTGATCCTCGTGTGGGATTCCAAGCGAGTCCAGCATGCGGGCCGCGTCAGCCATTACGACCGCGTCCGAGCTGGACCCCATTATGATGCCTATCCGCGCCGCGCCTGCCATGCCCTTGGTGCGTGGCGAGGGTAATTAACGATAGCGTTGCGTCATGCGGCGTTTCTTGAAGTTGTGGGGGGGGGGAGGCTGCCACGCAGTCGTGCGCAAGAACGGCTCCAGCATCGCTCCATTAGATTGGTTTTTTTATTTGGAGTGCGGCGTGCCTGCAATGGCTCAGGTGCTGGGAATAATCGGCGGCGGGCAACTTGGCATGATGCTGACGGAGGCCGCCTCGACAATGTCCGACCGCATATCAAGGGTCGTGGTACTTGATCCCACCGAGGGGTGCCCCGCATCCCTGGCCGGGGCCGAGCAGATCGTGGCCGACTTCAAGGACAGGGACGCCATAGTGGAGATGTCGAGGCGCGCAGACGTAATAACGTACGAGATAGAGTCCGGCGACAGCGACGTGCTGGAGTCCGTTGCCGACCGCGCCAGGATAGAGCCCTCGCCTGCGACGCTCCGGGTCATACAGGACAAGCACGCGCAAAAATCATTCCTTGCAGAGAACGGAATCCCGGTACCCGACTTTGTCGCCATCGACGGGCTGGACGGACTCCGGGCGGCCCTGGAAAAGTTCGGATACCCCGCGCTGCTAAAGGCGCGCAGGGACGCGTACGACGGCAGGGGAAACTGCAAGATAGACTCGCCAGACGGGGTGCGCGACGCATACGGGAGGTTCGAGGGCAGGCCCATGATGCTCGAGAGGTTTGTGCCGTTCGTCAAGGAGGTGTCCGTAATCGCCGCAAGAAGCACGCGCGGCGAGATCAGGACGTACCCCCTTGTGGAGAACGTGCACGAGGAGAACATACTGCGGACGACAATAGCCCCCGCAAGGGTGCCCGACGACGTGGCGGAGCGCGCCCGCCGAATAGCAGAGCGGACCATGGGGGTGCTGAAGGGCGCCGGCGTGTTCGGAATAGAAATGTTTGTCACGGGCAGCGGCGACGTGATGATAAACGAGATTGCCCCGCGCGTCCACAACTCCGGCCACCACTCGCTGCAGTCAAGCGAGACGTCTCAGTTCGAACAGCACCTGCGCGCCATTCTCGGCATGAGTCTCGGCGGCACAGCGCTAAAGACGAGCGCCGTCATGTACAACATACTGGGAATGCGGGGGTACGAGGGGCCGTACTGTAGCCCCGACGTGCCGCAGGCCGACGGGCACACGTTTCTGAAGATGTACGGCAAAAAGACCTCCAAGCCCCTCCGCAAGCTGGGACACCTGAACCTGACGGGCAGAGAAGGGCAGGGGACAGAGCACGTACTTGAGAGACTTGAATCGATAAGGGCAAGGGCCGTGGCGCTGCCGGCGCGCGGCCCGCAAGGCCGCTAAACTCTGGCCGCGGCGGCGGCGGCGGCGGCGGCGGCGGCGGCGGCGGCGGCCGTCGATCTGATCACGCCTGTCGATCCGGCCCGATCGTGCCGCACGGCGGCGGCAACGGTTTATTAGAAGTTCTATTGAAACCGACTCATGCTGACAGGGATAGCAATCGGGATCACGGGAATATCGATTGCGCTGCTTGTAGTGTACGGGGCCGACGTAGCGGCAGTCCAGTCGTCAGGCGACGCGGAGCAGGGATTTCTGCCGTTTGATGCAAAGGTGCGCGGAATGGCCCTGGGCGCCCCCGCACTCGTACTTCCGTTTATCGCATTCGGAATGACTTGGAGGAGCCCCTCGGGCGTCTTGGGGGCCATGATAATTGCAACCGGAATACTGATCATGGCCGGAGGCGGGTTTGTCCTCGCCAACGCTGACATGGCCGAGGCAGAGGAGACCGGCAGGCCGGTGGTCATGGAGAGCGTGATGCTGCTTGGGGCGGGCGCCATACACATCGCGATGGGCTTCTTTTGCGCGTACCGCTCGCGCAGACAGTGATGCAGTTGAGCACTCCTCTTCCAATCACGTGCGCAAAGTGCCACAACGGTGCAAAGAAGACATACAACTGCGACCATACGGACTATGCCGAATACTGCACAGAGTGCTATACGGAGCTGCACTACTATCTTACGGAGCCCGGGCCGGGGCAAGATGTGCAGGGAGACGAGCAGTGACGGCGCCAACGCGCTTCGGTGGCGGCGGCGGCAGCAGCAACGGCAACAGGAGCTGACAATGGACGTCTTCTGCCTGCCTCCACGCGAACGCTGCGGCGTACACGCGTACGCCGGCCGCATGTCTGCAGTCCTGTATCACGCTGCCCTAAATTTACATTACACATGGTGCAACCACTGGTAGTTGAAGGCTGTCATACTGGCGGGTGGAAGGGGCAGGAGGATGAGGCCCGTTACGGACTATGTGCCAAAGCCGCTCGTGCCGGTCTGCAACATACCCATACTGGAGTGGCAGATAAGGCACCTCCTAAAGTTCGACATACGGGACGTGATCGTCTGCACTGGATACAAGGCCGGGATGATACGTGACAGGATAAGCGCAAAGTCCTACGGCGCTAGGGTGGAGATATCCGCAGAGGAGACCCCCCTTGGAACAGGGGGCGCCATAAGGCGCGCCGCGGAACACATAGGACGCGACGACTCCTTTGTGGTGATGAACGGGGATGTCATAACGGACATCGACATCGGGGCGCTTACGAAGTTCAGAAACTCAGTCGCCGCCATACCGTTGCGCACAAACTATGGGGTGATGCTGCTAAATGACGGTGGCTGTGATGACGGTGGCTGTGATGACGGTGGTGGTGGCAATACAGGCAGCACAGGCGCCAGTTATGTTCCCTGCACGATTTCCAGGTTTGATGAAAAGCAAGACATGCCCGGCCTGTGGATGAACGCCGGCCTGTACCACCTGGGCCGCGAGGTGCTTGCCGAGCTTCCGGAGGTGGGCGACATTGAAAAGACGCTGTTTCCAAAATATGCCAAATCCGGCAGGCTGAGGGCCGTCGCGTTCGGCGGGTCCGCAGCAGGGGGCGATGCGCCGGTCATGTGGCAGTCGGTGGACTCGTTCAAGGATCTCGAGGCGTGCGAGTCCATGCTGCGGGAACGCCGCTCTGGTACCGGGACGGGGCCGGAATGACGGGCGCCGCGTCTAGGGCCTAGTTCTGACTGGCTGCATTTCGGCAGCACAGCAGCTCCCTGCAACCCGGCGCGACCGTGTGGCTCAGTTGCCTGTCCTGTGGAGCGTGACCATCATGTATGCCACCTCGTCTACAAAGGACTCGTCGTTGCTGGCCGCCGCATACCTTGTGGCATCGTCCCAAAAACCGCTCCCCACCCGGGGGTCTCCCATGAGTTGACTGCCCATAACGCGGACTGGCCGGGTGGATTGATAACATGCCACCTCAACCATATCGAACCTATTGCTCAAATTTTTGAACGCTATGCGCGCCGGCATCCATTTCTGGGCGCCATCGGTGGCAAGCCACCTGCATCATTCGGCTCCCGGGCTGGCACGCCTTTCGTGCGTCAGACCCCACCAAGCTTAATAATATTTAATATGGGATCATGTTGTGTTGTCTTGTTGAAAAGCCAGACAAGAACTGATGCCGCACCCCGACCCTCGCGCCGGCTCCCTGTGCGCGGACTGCCCGTCGTGTTTGCGGCGGCTCTGATCACGGCCGGAATCCTGTTTGCGGCCGCCGCTCAGGCAGCGGACGCCCAGCAGATAGAGACGAGAAAGATCGGCATACTGCTCAACCACAACAGCAAGACAATCACCGATCTCGCAACCAAGACGTACGAACTTGCGGTGAGTGACTTTAACAAACGGCTGATGGACGAGAACAGGGGCTGGCAGCTTGAGGCCGAGGTGGTGGTTGTCCAGGGCCCCGACGGCGCAGTTGCAGAACTCGAAAGGTTCAGCAATGCCGGGATAGCCGCCGTGGCCGGAATCGTGCCTGACAACAGCCTTGTTGCCGCGGACAACGTCATACACGACAACGACATGGTGGTAGTGGCCTACTTTACAGGCCTCAAAGAGAACGCCAAGCCCGACAACGTCTACCGCGTAGGCACCAACTACGAGCATCTGTCGGAGGCATTCGTGGAGATAATGAACGAGGACGGCAAGAACGAGGTCATAACACTGTTTCTCAACTCCCCCGTCAGCAGGGGCATAAACTCTTCAGTATATGATCTGGCGGGCGCCAGGAACGACATGACTGTGCTGGGATCGATAAAGTTCACTCCCGGCGCGATCAGTGATGCCGAGAAGGACAGCATAAAGAGTGACATGACAAGCCTGCTTGCCGGCGCCCGGGATACGTCGGAGATCGGAATCGTCTTCAGCGGGATCAGCAGCAGCCTGCCGGTATTCCAGGCGCTGGCCGAACTTGATACGGGGCCGGGCTCGCCCATACGAGATGTGACAATCTACGGCGTCGACTCGTTCCGTCCGACAATCGAGACCGACGCGGACACGTTCGAGTTCCTGCAGAGGACGGGCGGCTTTTACGGAATCTCATCTGGCGAGCACGAGAACGAGGAGAGCATACGCATCGACAGCATACTGGGCCGCAGCATAACCGTCGTCACATACGACTCGTACACTTCGCTGTACATTCTGGGACTGGCCATAGACATGGCCGGCACCGCCACGGATGCGGACGCCATAAAGGACAAGATGCACGAGGCCGCGGCCAAATACTCGCCCATAGCCGCGCGGGGCCTCCCCACGGACCTTGACGAGAACGGCGATGTCGTGGAGAGGGATCTGCACATATCGTCAATCCAGCACGGCCAGTTCGAGTTTACAAGAAAGTACGACCCCGACTCCATACACCGCATAAACGAGATCATTGACTTCCAGGAGCCTGAGAGGAGGACTGTCGGCGCGATCGTGTCGGAGACCGGGAGCTTGTCCGAATGGCTCGGCAGGTCGTCAAGCGAGGCCATAAGCCTAGCGGTGGCCGACTACAACAAGGAGCAGCTTGCAAAGGCCACGATAGACGATCCGGGCTGGAGGATTGAACTGACAAAGCGCGACGACGGAACCGACCCGTCAAAGGCGCGCGAGCACACGGACAGGTTCAGCAAGACGCGCGGACTGCACCTGATAATCGGGCCCGTGTCCAGCGGGGCCGTCGAAGCAATACGGGACTATTCGAACATTCCGATCCTAAGTTACGCATCCGCGTCCCCGCAGCTCAGCATTCCCAATGACAACATATTCCGGATGCCGCCCGACGACACGGGGGCCGTGCAGCAGTACGCGAGGATCCTCAGAGAGGACGGGATCAGGAACGCCATTATCATATACCGAGACGACCCGTGGGGCAACGGCCTTGACGCGGCCCTCAAGGACGCGATAGGCCAAGCCCGGGGCGTGACGCTGCTAGGCAGCATCGATTATCCGACTTCCGAGACGGACTACACCGCCATAACGGATCGCCTGGCAGCTGCGCTCGGCGGCGTTACTGACCGTGCCAACACGGCCGTCATGCTGTTCGGGTTTGACGAGGTCGTGGACATAACGCAGGCCGCCAGTGAGAACCCTCAGCTCCAGCAGGGCAAATGGTATGGTTATGGAAACCTTCCGGCACTGCTTGACGACGCGGGCAGGGCCGCGTGGCTTGAAAAGGTCGGATATACAATTGTGTCAGTAGCGCACGCGCCAAACGACATCAGCAGGCACATAGACTCCGAGGTCGAGGGCGCCAACGTCTATTCGTACTATGCGTACGACGCGGTCATGCTCGCGGCGGATCTCATGGACAGAATAGCGGCGCACGCGCACACCCCACTTACCGTGACGCAGCTGGCCGAAGGAATTGAACAGGGCAGGCAGGGACCCAACGCGCTGGGGGTGCCCCTCGTCTTCAACAACAACGGGGACCTGGACCCGGACTATGTCTATTACAGCATAGAGACCGTGTCCGGCGGAGCGTTCGTTATAGACAGCGTCTCTCCCCCCTCAAAGCCTGCCCGGGCATGCAGGTAGTTTTGCACAGCCGTCTCCGCCACCTCTGCTCCGCAGACCGGCGTCAGGGGCGCATCGGTAGCGCGCGGAGTGCCGCAGCCTCGTACATCAAAGCACCTCTTGAGGCATGGCCGTCGTATCACATGCTAAATATTACAAGGTGGACGGATGCCATGGCATGAGACTGTCGTGCAGCCTCGGCTCGCTGCTGTCCATAAATGAGATCCTGTCGTGCGCCAAGGTTCTGTCGGAGGCCGACGTTGACGCAATCTGGGTGCCGGAGACATGGGGCATGGAGTCGTTTGCGATGCTGGGAGCGGTGTCCGCAGTCGCGCCGTCGCCGCGCATAGGCTCGTCCATAGTCAACGTGTATTCGCGCAGTCCCGCCGCAATCGCAATGGGGGCCACCACCGTCGACACCCTCTCCGGCGGCAGGCTTCTGCTTGGAATGGGAGCAAGCAGCCCCGCCATCGTGGAAGGACTGCACGGCGTGCGGTACGGAAAGCCGCTCACGCGCGTGCGCGAGACTGTCGAGATAGTGCGGCTTGCCACATCCGGCAGGCGGGTCGACTATAAGGGCGAGCTGTTCTCGCTGAGGGGGTTCAGGCTCCTTACAAGGCCCGTGCAGGACAGCATCCCGATATACCTGGCCGCCGTCAACAGTGGAATGGTCCGGCTAGCATGGGACGTTGGAGACGGTGTGATCTTCTATCTGAGGCCTGTAGACGAGATGGGGCGCACGATACGCGCAATGAGCAAAGAGTCCGGCAGGCGCATCGACGTTGCGTGCCAGCTGATAACCTGCGTGTCCGACGACAAGGAGGAGGACGCAGTGGAGAGGGCGAGGCGCACGATCGCGTTCTATGTGGCAGTCGGCGACGTTTACAGGAATTTTCTGTCTGCCAACGGGTTTGCAGACGAGGCTGCGTCGATATACGGCGAGTACCGCAGCGGCGGGCTTGCAGGCGTGCACCGGTACGTGTCTGACGATATGCTCGACGCGCTTGCCGTATGCGGCACCCCCAAATCCTGCAAAAAGCGGCTTGGCGCGTTCCGGGACGCGGGGCTGGATCTGCCCATACTGCAGTTTAACCCGGTCGGGGACGTGGCGGAGTCGTTTGCCCTGTTTGCAGAGACGTTCTTTGACTATGACGGTGCGGGCCCTGCAAGGGGCGGCGGCGGTAGCCGCGGTGGTGGCGATGATGGCGGCGAGATGCCATGAGGCGCGCATGCATAGTGGGCTGCGGCACGACAAGGTTCACAACTGATACCTCAGAGGCCCTAGAGTCGGTGCTGCTGCGCTCCGTAAAAAACCTGTTTGACTCGACTCCAGAGTGCGACAGGCGCGACGTGGAGGCGATGATCGTCTCAAACGCGTCGGGCGGATACGCAGGACCGGGATCAGCAGGCCATGGCAGTCATGGCGGCGGCAACCGCGGTGGCCGCGGCCGCCCCGGAAGCGCCGGAAACTTATCTGCCCGCGACCCCCATGCGCCCCGGCGGGGATCCGGATACATGGCGCCCATACTCGCAGAACTGGCCGGCATGAGCCCCCGCGCGGCCCATACGGTGGAGAGCCTGTGCAGTTCGGGGACGAACGCCATCGTGTCCGGATACGCGCACGTCGCGTCCGGGCTTGCCGACGTGGTGCTGGTAAGCGGGGCAGAGATACGCGACACGCCGGGGCGCATACTGTGGTGGGACGACTCGAGGGGGGAGTTCAAGCACCCCGTATACTGGGCGTCCCTGCTCACGAGCGGCTACAAGAGGGCGTTTGGGGTCTCCGACGACGACTTGGCCGTGATACCTGCGCGCGCATACGCGAATGCGCGCTCAAACCCGGACGCGTTGAGGCCGGAGGCGACCCCGACGGCGGAGGACGTGGCAGGCTCGAGGCGCCTGACCGGGGATCTCAGGCTGCTTGACTGCTCCCGGCCCTGCACCGGGGGGGCGTCGATTCTGATTGCGTCCGAAGACGTAGCCGGCAGGTACACGGACGATCCCGTGTGGATAGCCGGCGTAGGACAGAGCGTCACGTCGGCCGGGTTTGCCAAGCATCAGAACCTCTCGCGCATCGAGTCTGCCCGGATGGCGTGCCGCGACGCCCTGCGGATGGCCGGAAGCCGGAACGGTAGCGCCCCAATGTCCATATCCGACGTAGACGTTGCGGAGATACACGACGCGTTCTCGGTGTGTGAGCCGATGATACTCGAGGCGCTAGGCATGGCGGAGCCCGGCGGGGGCGCCGCGGCCAGCCGGGATCTGCATGAGACTGCAAGCCGCCGGATAAACCCTCGCGGCGGACTGATCGGCTCGGGGCATCCGCTGGGGGCGACGGGACTTGCGCAGGCGGCCGAGGTTGCTCGGCAGTTGTGGCGCGAGGCCCGCGGCAGGCAGGCAGACAATCCCGAGGTAGGACTGGTCCACAACATGGCGGCCGCCGGCACCTCGTCTACCGCACTGGTGATGGTCCGATGAGCCCGGTACTCTCGGAGTTTGAGCGTGCCATTGGGCGCGGGCTGTTCAGGGTGCCCGAATGCACGGAATGCGGCGCGGCCGTATGGCCCCCTTCAGAGTTCTGCAGCGCCTGCCTTGGCGGGGTCCGGCTGGGACTCGGATATGGTGGTGGCGGTGTCAGCGGCGACGGCGACAAGAGGCTTCAGGGCCGCATAGTAGAGTGCAGCATGGAGATGCCCGCCGGGCGGCCTGCCGCCGGCAGCGTCCGGAGCTCGTTCTTCTGCTTGGTTGCATTCGAGTGCGGCATACGGCTGATTGCACGGCTCGCCGCGCCCGTGCCGCCGGCGCCCGGCGACGTGGTGGTGCTGAGCTCCTGCGGCATGAGCCCGGATGGCGCGGGCTACGTATTTGAGGTCTCCACGCCGGATGCCCCCGAAGACCCCGCAAACCCGGCGAATATGTAGGGCGTCTCCTTATCCTGGTCAAACGTCCAGACAGTCGGAAGGCTTATCACGCGCCTTGCCGACAGCCCGTACTTTGCCATTACGGGCTCCCACCCGCCTAGGCCGCCCGCGCCACCTCTCCTCCCCCTCCTTGCTGCAGGGCCGCTACTGTCCCCCTCGCCTGCAAGTATCACAACGGCCTCCGACATGATTGAGCCGCCGCAGTTTTTGATCTTTTCAAGCAGTCCCTCTGCCAGCATCTCCCCGCCCATCTGCGGCAGTCCCCCCACGGCAAACGCTGGCCTTGAGATATCCATGCCGCCGTAGTCCGCCGTAAGCGCGTCCATGCATACGGGGCCGAAATTCGTCCCTGTCGAGGCTTCCACCTCCTTTTGAAGCCCGACAAGCGAGTCGTCTATCTCTATGCTATGCGCCCTCATTCCAAGCAGGGCGGCGCAAAACGCGATGCGCCCGTCGCCGGACCCGATGTCGACAAGCTCGGTGCAGCCAAACCCCCGGGCGGCCGCGGCCAGGACGTACGCAGAGGCCAGCCACGTGGGGTAAAACGGCTGGCAGCTTGTCCCGTGCTTTATGCTGCCAAGCCAGTACTCGTTTATGTCTCCCTCGTATATGGTGCACTCCGCACCCGCAATATCCTGCCGGAACGAGCCGTGGTATATGGGATTGGACGCGGCAAACCCGTGGAGGGCCCTCAGATGGGACTCTTCTATTGGGAACGTCTCTTTTGACGGCCTTACGGGAAGTGCCTCCTGCACGTGCGCCCCTCCGGAGTAGCTCTTGGACATCTCCCTCTTTACGCGTGTGATGCCGTCTGCGATTATACCGTACACTGCAGATGGGTAAGGAATGGCGCTGATAAACGCATTGTGTGGGTGTCCTGTCGTAAGTTCGTGAGCCGCCTAGGGACTACTGACAGCTTGCGAACTCGCAGCAGAATCGATCGCAGGCATAGTTAAATTCGCGTCACGCAGTATACTGTTACTGGCGTGCGGGATGTTCACAAACCACGGTCACATGACGGGGAACGGCTTTTCGGATACCACAACTGGGCGCAGTTACGCCATTCGGGGCAAGATCGTCTTGGACCCGGCAGGCATGATAGGGGATGATACCGTTGTTTTTACAGTGCATGATTTGGACGGCGCCCAAGCCACTATCCGGCGTTGGTCGACCAACTATGCGGGCCAAGTTTGACGTGGTGGAAGCATGAGAGTTCGAATCTTTGACACCACGTTGCGGGACGGGGAGCAGACAGTCGGGATATCGCTGACCCCTGATCAAAAACTCGCCATTGCAAAGAGACTTGACGCCCTGGGGGTAGACGTAATTGAGGCCGGCTTTCCGACTACCTCAGAGGGCGAACGGCAAGCAGCAAGGATGATAACCAAAGAAGGACTGTCGTCTGAAATTTGTGGAATGGTAAAAGCCAACAAAAAAGACATTGACGTTGCCGCCGACACGGGGCTGAGTTACATCAATACCTTTGTCGCGACTTCGGACACCCACCTGAGACACAACCGCGAAATGACCAAGGCCCAGGCGCTTGAGCAGGCGGTCGAAGCGGTCGAGTACGCAAAGTCCCGGGGGCTGAAGGTGGAGTTTGGAGCGGTGGACGCGACACGAACCGAGAGGGGATTTTTGAGAGACATACTTGGCGAGGTTGCAAAGGCCGGGGCCTACACCGTTACTATTCCTGACACTACCGGGTGCGCCACCCCCGAATACATGGCGGAGCTTACGCGTGACGCCATCTCCTCTGCATCTGGCACCCCGGTAGGGGTCCACTGTCACAACGACTTTGGGCTGGCAGTGGCAAACACGCTGGCCGGAATCAGGGCCGGGGCCGCCTGCGCACAGGTGACGATCAACGGGATCGGGGAGAGGGCCGGGAACGCATCGCTAGAAGAGCTAGCAATGGCGCTAAAATGCCTCCGGTATGATCAAGAGTACGAGACGGGTATAAGGCCCGAGTTGATCTATGATACGTCAAGATTCATATCAAAAGTTATGGGAATACGGGTGCAGCCAAACAAGGCGATCGTGGGCGACAATGCGTTTAGCCACGAGGACGAGATTCACACCGACGCCATACTGGACAATCCGATGACATACGAGTCTATCCGCCCGGAGCTGGTAGGGCGAAAGCACCAGATCTTCGTGGGAAAACACACCGGAGTCCGCGGACTGAACTCCGTTCTGGGCGACTACGGCATAAAGCCGACAGAGGAGCAGTCAAAGCGGATCCTGGACAGGGTCAAGGCGTCGGCCGACCAAGGAGCAAGGATTGCCGACGCGCAGCTGCTGCTGATCACGCGCGAGGTTCTTGGCGAAGAACGCCGCAATAGTGGCAGCCGCCCATGAGTGACCACTCGGCCAAAGAACGCAAATCAAGGAGAAACCTGTCGCACACTCTGCCTATGATCTGCAATGCAGCCGGCCGCCGCGTAAGTCCTGATTCTTTTCTCCCTCTCACACTTCTCCGCCGGCCCCTCGGATCTGCGGAAACTTCGGCACTCCCATGTGTGTCAGCGCGTCAGAATGGGCACAATCTGGGACAGAGAAACTCCAAACCGGACCGCGACTGTGACAGTACGTTAATATACTAAAATAAGGCAGATAGGCGCTGTATGAAAAAATTTACCATATCACTTTTAACAGTTTTGGCAGTGATGACGGCCGGCGCAATGTCCGGCGCAGTGCACGCGGACGAATCGACTACGCTTCTCCCACCTGCAAAGCAGGTCGAGGCAGGCGTTGCGCCTGAAGACGTCACGTGCGAAGGAGAGAAAGTCCTGCTACTCAGGACCGATGGCAGCCCTAACTGCCTGAATCCGGCGTCGGTTGAGAGGTTTGTCTCGCTTGGGATTGCGACAATAGTCGAGAAAGAGGACATGGAGATGACAATGGAGGATGAGACCGTCGAGGAGGCCGACGAAATGGAAATGGAAGGCATGCAGGAGCCCGAACTCGTTGTATCCATGCTGGCATTCAACGACCGATTTGCGGCAATGGATGATGCGGCAGTGTCCGTCGTTAATGCAGACGTAGAGCTGTACAAAGAGCACGGCGAGGCCCTGCTGGAGATGGTAAACGCACGCGCAGAGACGTACGTGCCTGGAGATCCGCACATATTCATAATTGACTTTGACGAACTGGTGCTGGTGGCCAACGGGGCCGAGACTGAGAACATAGGCTGGGACGAGGCCCCCATACTTGAGAGCGGGGGATGGTCCGTCGCCAGCATAAAGGCTGCCCTGGAATCGGAGGGAAGCATATGGCTGATGTACATGTTCCCAGACCACGAAACCGGGGTTGAAAAGGCCTCTAGATCATACTTTGTACTGCACGACGGCCTCATGTTTGGCAGCGGATACCTGCTGAGTGATCTGGAAAGGGACATGATGGCCGCAATGTGGGTGGCCAACTCGGCAGCCGAACTGTACGATGAGCATGGCGCGGACGCGTTTGGCATGATAACCGACCAGGATGTCACGTATATTGGCGGGGCGGACAGCTCAGAACACAGCGCAGAATTGCTGGGCATGATGACTGTCGAGGCGGCAGGCTACGCCACAACCGACCTGTACCCGTTCGTCCTGGATATTGATACATCCACGGTGGTGGCTCACGGGGCTGACCCGGACCACATCGGAGCCACGTCGGTAGCGCTAACAGAGTCCAACAAGGATGCAGGCCGGATAGTAGCCGAGTCTGAGATGAACGGCGGCACATGGATCACGTACGAGTTCACCAACTTTGAGACCGGCGAGATAGAGACAAAGCTCTCGTGGGTTACTATACGCGACGGTTACCTGTTCGGATCCGGGCTCTACCCCGACGAGTTCCAGACGAAAAAGATCAACGCCATCATGTCTACTGACAACGCCCTTGCAATGTACGCCGAGAGCGGACAGGACGCCTTTGTCGAGATCACGGCCCTCAACGTCGAGGACGAGTGGTATCCGTTTGTAATGGACTCAGAGACACTCACAGAGGTTGCAGACGGCTCCATACTCGACCGGACCGGTCAGAAGATATGGGAGCAGTACCAGATGAGCGCGGCCGTCCGAGACTCCTGGGACGCGTTTGACGCGGGACAAGGGGTGTTTGGAAAGTACGTGTTCTTGAACCCTGAGACCGGAGAGCAACAGGCCAAAAAGGCATGGTTCATCAAGCACGACGGCTACATATTTGGAGCAGGGATCTACCTGACTGGCGAGTACGCCGATAAGACGGAGGTCAAGTGGTCCGTGGGCACCGCGGTCGAGATGTACAAGGCGCTTGGAATGGACGCGACGTTTGCGGCCGTAGACGCGATGAGTACGGACTATCCGTCGTACCCGTTCGTGCTTGACGGCGCGCTTGATATCGTGTCGCACGGTTCAAACACGGACATCATTGGACAAAACCTGTTTGATGTAACCTCTCCGGACAAGGACGCGGAGCAGATAATGGAGGAGCTGCAGGGAGACGGGGACAAGTCGTGGATAGCCTATACGTTTTTGAACCCGGAGACCGGCGAGGATGCCAAGAAGGTTACGCTGCTTGAGATGCACGACGGCTACATATTCGGGGCCGGATACTATGTAGAGTCCGCGGCAGGAGTCTCGTTTGACGACGCAGAGCAGGCCTGGCTTGAGGATAACCAGGTCATAACGGTCGCGTACGATCCCGCATGGCCCCCGTACGAGTATGCAGATGACGAGGGAAACCTTGCAGGGGTGTCCGGAGCCATTGCGTCCATGCTTGAGGACATGACAGGCTCCCAGTTCGCCGAGGCAGAGCCCGCAATCACATCCTGGAACGATGCGCTCGACCGCATGGAAGACGGAACGGCCGACGTGCTGTTTGTGGTCGAGAACACCGCAGAGAGGGACGAGTACATGGACTTTACGGAGCCGTGGATAACGATACCAATCTCGATAATCACCCTTGGGGATAATGCAGACGCTATAACGTCCGAGAACCTTGCAGACTACAATGTGGTGACGGTGGACGGCTATGCCGTGGAGACATGGCTGGATGAAAGCATGCCTACCGTGGAATACGAGTCGGCCGCCTCCGCAGAGGATGCGCTGAAAATGATATCGGACGGCAGCGCCGACGCCTTTTTGGACGTATGGGGTGTCGCAAGCCACATTGCAGCCAACAGCGGCATTGAGAACCTGGCAGAGGCCGGCACGATTGCAGACGAATACTCGCTGTCGATAGGGTATACGCAGGGCGACGACACGCTTGGCAGCATACTGCAAAAGGCGCTTGACGCCATACCCCCGGGCGAGATTGAGCGCATCGTAAGCGAGGCCGTCGCAGAGGGCACCGGGTAAGAACAGCGGCGGCAGCGCCGCCACCCGACATACAAACCCTAACTTGCAGTTCTGTTGGCTGCCATGCAAAATACTGTTCCCTTTTCATGCGAACACAACGCAAGCTGCGCAGGTTAGAATCCGTGATGACAAGGGGGAACAATCTGAGGAACCCGCCCGCGCAGTGATGCGGATATCGTCAGGCATGCACGTCACCGGACGCGAACAGGGCACAAAAACAGGTATTTGGAAGATGGGGGAGGGGGGAGTGGAGAGAACCAGATGGAAGAGCGGCTTTTCATATATTGCACAGGCTCTGTGCCCAACGGGCCAACATGCACGGCTGCCGGCGCAGTTTCCGGCGCAGTCGGCCGGATTGCCTGTCTCTCAATTGCTGGCGGGTCACAAATTTTCCCGTCTACGCCGCCTGCATAAGATATAACCTGCGTGTGTGGCGCGGTCGGCATGAGTGTGACGCACCGGACGGGCTCGGCCGCGCGCGGCTCCCCCGATTACGGGCGGACCGGCGGTGATCGCGGCCGTAAAAAGCACGGACGCGGCAGCAATGGCGACGGCAACAGGACCGCCGCGCGCACCCGCCGCCAGCGCGGCTACCAGTGGGAGGACACGCTGGTAAAGCGGTTCAATTCAAGCGAGGGGTGGAAGGCATTCAGGCTTGGCTCCCCCAGTACGGGTCTGCCGGACATACTGGCCGTGAACCCAAAGAGGGGGTACCTTGTCGCAATCGAGGCAAAGTCAGGCTCTGGCACCACGCTGTCGGTTCCGGCCGAGCAGGTGGAGCGCTGCAGGGTGTGGGCCGACACGTTCTCGGCATTCAAGAAGCGCCATGTCATACTTGCCTACAAGTTCATCTCAAAGCGGCGCATAGGGACGGCCGAGTACCGCCCAAGGGAGCTCCGCGAGTTTTACAAGGTCAGGGGCCACAGGTCAAAGACGGCCGAGTGCATATGCACGTACGACGGGAGGTTCTATACAAAGCGGGAGGGGCTCGACAGCGGCTACAGGGTGCCGGTCCGGGGCGCCGAGTGCGTCATGCCGTTTGCGACGCGGCAGCCAGTCGAGGCCGTCCGCGGCGCGCGAATCATTTTTTAGTAGTGGGGGCGTACGATCAGCGATGTCGTCGGGCAACTTTGACGTGGAGGAACCGGCCACCAACGAGACAAAGTCCCTGCTTGACACTGTATCTGACACCGAGACGGGCTCGCGCACCAGCTTTGAGGAGTTTACCGACGAGCGGATGCTCACCAGCTACGACGTTTTCCGGACAAAACAGATGAAGATAAAGGTGCTGGAGGTCTCCGACGAGGTCCCCTCGTCCCGTTGGAAGTTCGGCGACCGCGTCAAGGTGACGAAGATACTGGTCACGATAAAGCACCTGACTACCCAGGAGGTCGAGGAGGCAGAGTTTGACATAGAGGCAATCGAGAGGGAGCTTGCCGAAAAGCGGCATTACACGTCCACAAACAGGTGGATTCCCACCGCCGACATCAAGAACGGATACGTGCTCGGGGTTCGGCACACCCGGCTGATCAGCGACGCGTCGGCGCTTGACTATATCGTGTTCTGAGCGCGCGCACGCACGCACGCGGCGTATGCTTGTCATCGCCACCCCCACCACTACAGCGCAGCGTCATTTGAGTCATGATCGTACCTGTGCGCGCGGTTTGCGTGACGGGGAACGCCGCGCCAGGCCGCAGGCACCGTTTACCGCAGGATATGTCGCGCCAGGCCGGGGCGTTTTTGCGTTAAAAGTTATAAACACACCTCTCAGAGGCCCATTGTGAGTTCAAGGGAGTTCAGCATAAACGGAACGGACTACAGAATCATGCTCACCGATCAGGTAGCCGAGCACGTCAACACGCTGCGTAACCTGTATGGTGCCGCATACGAGGATCCAGAGAGCTTTGAGGATCTGAGTGCGGAGATATCCGAGACGATACACGAGATCGCGTCGGGAGTGGAGCCGCCCGTGGACGACAGCGATCTTGACGGCATGATTCAAGAGGTGATAAAGGCCGTAGACAGCAAGGCCGAGGCCAGGGAGAACGAGCTTAACGAAAAGCAGGCGCAGGCAAGCGGCGGCAGCCGCCGAAAAAGCCGGAGTTCCGCGCGGAAGCGGTGACCGCCCGACGCGGCAGACCCCGCGGCGCGCGCCGAAAACAGCAGCACACTGTCCCCGGATGGGGGCCGGGCAGCTCAGGCCGCGGCGCCTGCAGTTCGCGGCAAGCCGCGTACTTGCAGTATCTGTTATATGCCGATCCCGCATATCATATGTGATGGCAAGGAGCTGCGAGTGCGGCATATGCGGGCATCACCATGAGGACGAGTGCATTGAAAAGGAATGCAAGTGCTGCCTTAACTTTCACATAAGGTCAGGCCCCGGAAGGCGTGGCTAGCGGCCTCCGGCCCCTCTGTTTTTGCACGAGCACCTTCCTGCCGCATGCCTTGCACACCCAAACACCCTGTGGTCCCGGCATCCGCACAGCAGACACCTCCTGCCGTCCCCGTTCCGGCCGTCGCTGTCGGCCCCGCCGCGTGTCATAACTGCTCGACCATCTCCATCGTGGACTTCATCATGCCCTTGTCTTCGAGCGCCTCTAATATCTTGGCCCTTACGTTGTTTATGCGCATCACGTCTTCGGCGTACAGCATGTACATTGCGTCAAGCTCGCCCTCAAAATCGTACGAGTCAAGGTATGCGGCAAACTTTGCCCGCAGGGCCTTGTAGTCCGAGTGAGTGATGCTCGACTCGGGAACGCTTGAGAGCACCGCCTTGAGGGATCCGTTTATCCGGAGCATCTCCCTCTTTATTCCGTCAATGTCAAGCGGGATGTTCTTGACGTCTGCAAGTACGCCGTGCGACTCGAGCACCTGCAGCAGTACCCGCTTCAGGTGCCCGGAATATGTGACCATGCCGTTGTGCGGGGACATTCTTAATCTAAATATTGCCCACGCCTGCGCCGGTGCGGGCCCAAAGAGCACGTGCCGGATGCGGGCGCGCCCGGGACACGGGGAGACGGGAAGCGCCAAGGATGCCACCCGGCCGTCCGCCAAGCCGGGCGGGAATGCGGCGCGCCCGGCTTTTGATTACAAATGCTTAAAAAAACACGCCCCGGCCTCTTGGTATGGACGGCACAAGGACTGGCGCGCACCTCGAGTGCATAAACCCCAAATGCCTGCTCCGCTATGAAATTGGGGAGGCCAGGGTCGAGTGCGAGAAGGGGCACCTCCTGGACGTAAGGTACGCGCAGGGGCCCCACGTGCGCACAAAGGATGTCTTTTACAGGCGCCGCAACTCACAGGGGAACATATTTGACGAGAGCGGGGTCTGGCGGTTCCGGGAACTGCTCAACTTTTGCCAGATTGACACGGAGGACGCGCAGGCATGCGCGTCCGTGCTGGTGTCCCTTGACGGGGCCGAGGGCAGGCAGGCAAAGCCGTACCGCATGTCCAAGGCTGCCGAGTTTGCCGGCGTCGCAAGCGACGGGCTGTGGCTCCAGCCGGAGGGCTACAACCCGAGCGGCTCGTTCAAGGACAACGGGATGACCACCGCCGTCACGCACGCCAGGATGACCGGCGCGGACCGCATCGTGTGCGCGTCGACCGGCAACACGTCCGCGTCGGCAGGCATGTTTGCCGCAAACGAGGGCATGTCCTGCGACGTGTACATTCCGGCCGGGCAGATTGCCCCCGGCAAGCTCAGCCAGGCGTACCAGTTCGGGGCCCAGATAATAGAGATCGACGGAAACTTTGACGACGCACTGCAGCAGTCACTGACTGACGCCCGAACCGGGGGAGGATATACGGTCAACTCGATAAACCCGTTCCGGATAGAGGGGCAGAAGACCATACCGTTCAGGGCGCTCGAGTACCTGAACTGGGAGGTTCCGGACTGGATCGTGTACCCCGGCGGGGCGCTCGGAAACACGTCAAGCTGCGGCAAGGCCCTGATGGAGCTGTACGAGTGGGGCTGGATAAAGAAGATGCCGAGGATAGCCGTGATAAACGCGGAGGGGGCGCGCACGCTGTCGGACCTGTACAACGGAGCCTTTGAGGGTACAGAGCTGCGGTGGAACGCCGGACTGCCCGACGAGGATGCAATCGCAAGATACTATGCCGGCCTCGACGAGCGCGGCGAGAGGCCGCGCACAAAGGCCACCGCCATACAGATCGGGAGGCCCGCCAACATACTGAAGGGACTCAGGGCCCTGGAGATGACCGACGGGATCGTCTCCACCGTGTCCGACGCGGAGATGCTTGACGGCATGTCGGTGGTGGGGCTCAACGGGTTCGACTGCGAGATGGCGTCAGGGGCCACCGTTGCCGGAATCAAAAAGCTCGTAAAACAGGAGGTGATAAAGCGCGACGACGTCGTGGTGGGGATTCTCACGGGACGGCAAAAGGACGCGATGCTGCCCGTCCAGTACCACCAGGATCCGGCCAACCGCTTTGCGATACCGCCAAAGAGGTAGGACCCGGTACGGGGCCCGCGTATGGGCTCAGGGGCCGGTCACGCGCACGAGCATCTCCCACATGACGTACGCGCCCACGGCGATCCCCCCGGCGCCGACTGCCATCGCCACCAAAAGAAAGCTTTTTCGCTCGGCCATCCGCTTCTGGAACCCGCCGCGGTCTATTATCGCTATCGTCCCGGCCGCAATCGGTGCACAAATCGACGTCATATGCCTGCTGCTCTCTCTTCCGGGGAGCGGGATCCTGAGCGTCCCGTCTAGTCTGAACACGTGACTTGTGTCATGAGTGTGAAAACTGGGGGGGAGTTGTTGGAAGGGTTGCGAATGCAGACATTTTGCCAAAAAGCGGGCACGCTGGCCGCCATAACCCGCTCCCTGCAGGCCACAATGCGGCCTGGAACGGCCTCACCGCATTCCGAGGTACAGCCGCCCAAGCTCCCGGTGCGCCAGCAGCTCCTCCGGAGTCCCGTCAAAGACGTTCTTGCCGTTTGCCAAAAGGTACACAGAGTCCCCCAGTCTCAGTGCGCGCCTGACGTTCTGCTCCACCAGAATTACGGAGATGCCAAACTCGTCTCTCATCTGCTTTATCTTTGAGAGAACCTCCAGGGCGAGCTTGGGCGACAGGCTGGCAGTCGGTTCATCAAACAGCATGACGGTGGGCCTCCTGATAAGCGCCATGCCCATCGCGAGCATCTGCCGCTCCCCGCCGCTGAGCGTCTGCGCCTTTGAGTTTTCGTACGTCCTCAGTATGGGGAATGTCTCCAGTATCTCAGGTACCCTCTCTGCGAACTCTCGTGCATCCAGCGTGTACGCGGCCATGACAAGATTCTCCCTGATCGTAAGGTTGGCAAAGACGTTGTTGACCTGCGGCAGGTACGCTATCTTTTCCCTTGCTATGTCGTGCGGCGTGAGCTCGGTGATCGGCCTGCCTTGGAACCTTATCTGTCCATCATATATGGTGCACAACCCGAATATGCTCTTTAGCAGCGTGCTCTTGCCGCTCCCGTTGGGCCCGACTATAACGGTGATCTCTTGCTCCATTGCCTCAAAATGCACGTCAAAAAGTATGTGGCTGCTTGCGTAACCGGAGCTCAACGTGCTGACCCGGATGATGGGGCCACCGTCGCTCTCTTCCTTGCTGCCGTCTATTCTGCTGCTGCTGCTGCTGCTGCTGCTGCTGCCGTCGCCAGTCTCGTGCATACTACTCACCCAAGTACGACTCCACGACCCTGGGATCCTTCGTGACCTCGTCTGGATCGTCCTCCGCGATGATCTTGCCCCTGTTGAGTACAAAGACGCGCTCCGCATACTGCAGCGAGATGTCCAGCCTATGCTCGATTATCAGAAACGTGATCTTTTGCTCCCTGCAGATCCTCTTGATCCTCTCAAAGATCTCGTGCGCCAGGGTGGGGTTCACGCCGGCAATGGGCTCGTCCATCAGGATCATCTTGGTGTCTGCCATCATGGCCCTGCCGAGCTCCAGCAGCTTCTGCTGTCCGCCGCTGAGGTTCCTGCTCCAGACGACCCCCTGCCCTGTCAGGCTCACCATCTCCATGATCTCCGAAGACTTGTCCGCCACCTTCTCCTCGTCGTGCCTCCATCTCGACCTTGTCGGGGCCGCAAGAAATCCCTCGCCGCGGTTTTTGTCGCTTGACACCAAAAAGTTCTCCTCCGTCGTAAGGTTCCTAAACGGCTGCGGTATCTGCCACGTCCTAACCAGCCCCGTCTTGAAGGTATCAAACAGCCCCTTCTGCGTGATGTCGGTCCCATCAAATGTGACGCTGCCCGCGTCCGGCTTCAGGAGCCCGGAGATCACGTTTATCAGCGTGGTCTTGCCGCTTCCGTTGGGTCCGATCATCTGGTATATCCTGCCTGCCTCCATCCCCATGTCGATCCCATCAAGCACAACCATGCCGCCGAATTGTTTCCTGATGCCGGAGAGCGACAGGATCGTTGCCATCACATTTGGAAAGCCGCCGCATGATTAAGGCTTTCTGCACGGCCAAGACGCTCCAGAGGCCGCCCGGTTGGCGGGTTGGCCCCTGCGGGTGGATGGAGGGGGGGGGTGGATGGAGGGGAGAATGGTGCGGTGGGAGCGGAGTGGGAGAGGGAGGCGGCTGTGGGACTTTTGGGCCGTGCGCGCATGGAGGTCTGCATCAAGGCCGCTTGGCATTTGGGCTTGCGATATGTAGATTAACTTTGAATTCCCCCTCACTGGAGATGGGATTCGGTCATTTGCAGCAGGCGGGCCCGCGGGCCGCGCACCCCCGGGCCGGCAGCGCCGGGCTGGGGGCAGAACCGTCAGCGTAACGGAGACACGAATTGGCCCTCGATCCCATATTCTCTGATGCCGTCATATTTGCAAGCCTCCTGTCACTCCTGAGCATAGGCCTGACGCTCACGTACCTCACCACGCGCGTCCCGAACTTTGCGCACGCCTCCTTTGCCACGATCGGCGTCTACATGGCGCTGGTCGCGACCCACATCTGGGGGGCCACCCCGTACGTCTCGATCCCGGTCGCGTTTGTGGCATCCGGGCTGGTCGCCGTCTCCCTGTACGTCTTCATACTAAAGCCCCTGATACGAAAGGGGGCCTCACAGGCGATCCTGATGATCGCCACGCTTGCCTTTGACCTGATACTGATTGCGGGACTGAACATCTTTGCGGACTTTGTGGTACAGACGTTCAGGATCGCATCAAGGGAGTTCACGCTGCGCAGCTACGATGCCGAACTGGCGGGCCTTCCGATGATAGTCTTCGTGGCGCCCGCCGCCATAATCGTCCTGTCACTGACGTTGTACATAGTGCTAAAGAAGACAAAGTTCGGCATCGCGATGCGGGCCGCCACCGAGAACCAGGACCTCTCAGAGACCGTGGGGATCAACGTAAAGCGGATCTACGTAGTCTCCTGGATGCTGGGAGGCGGGCTTGCAGGGGTGGCGGGCGCGCTCATGGCCCTGTGGTTCCAGGGGGATCCGAATCTGGGCCCGCTGATGATCCCAAGCATCTTTGCCGCCAGCATCGCGGGAGGCTTTCTGAGCATTTACGGGGCGATTGCAGGGGGTTTGCTGCTCGGGTTTACGGAGGTTCTGGGGACCAGGTTTCTTGCCGGCGAGTTCGGCTCATGGCTCATCGCGTACCGCCCGCTCATCCCGCTTGCGTTCATCGTGGTGACCCTGATGCTGGCGCCCCGGGGGATGGCCGGGATTAACTGGTCGTGGCTGGAGAGGAGAGTGAGGAGACATGGTTCTGGAGACTGAGGCCATATTCCTCATAGACCTGCTTGCGATATTCGCGATCTACGTGATCGTCAATCTGAGCCTGAACATGGAGTTCGGATATACGGGGATCCCGAACTTTGGCAAGGTGCTGGCAGTCGGGGCGGGGGCGTTCGTCGCCGCGTCGATCCCCGGCAGGATATTTGCAGCCATGGCGGGCATCGAGGGGGATTACGTACTTGACAACCTCGCCATCGTCTCCCAGGTCAACGCGTGGCTGGTGGACAACACGGGAATCGGGTTTGTCATCTTCTTCCTGACGCTGGGAATGGCGGCCGCCGTGGGAGGGGGGCTGGGAATCCTCACGTCATATCCTGCGATACGCATGCGCGGCGACTACCTTGCCATCACGCTGCTGGCATTCGGCGAGAGCATCCGCATAATCGGAAACAACTTCACGCCGCTCGCGGGCGGGACGCTGGGGGTCCAGCTGCCGGACCCGCTGTCCTTCCTGCCTGACGAGATCCGCTTCTCGGTGGCCACGCTGGGACTGATCCTCATTACGGCTGCCGTCTTTGTCTTCAGCGAGAAGATGGTCCGCTCGCCGCTTGGGAGGCTGCTCAGGGCCGTCCGCGACAACGAGGTCGCCGCGGAGTCTCTGGGAAAGGACACGGCGCGGATCAGGATGAAGGTGATAATGATCTCGGCCGCGCTCGCCGCGGTGGGCGGCGCGCTGTACGCATTCTACGTGGGCGGGGCCATTGCGTTTGCGTACGACAGGGCGAGCTGGACGTTCTGGCCCTTCCTCATGATTCTGATTGGCGGGCTTGCAAACAACAAGGGGGTCCTGTTCGGCACGCTGATCTTCGTCACCGTCCGAAAGCTCATCATCTTCTTCAAGGACTCCTTTGAGGGACTGGTCCCCTTTGACATCATCTGGCTTGACTTTCTGCTGCTGGGCGTGATACTGCTGGCTATACTGCTGTACCGCCCGCAGGGACTGTTCGTGGAAAAGCCTACCGCGACAGTCGGGGGCGGTGCTGGACGCGCCGGAAAGGGGCGGGGCGGGGCGGGAAGAAGGCTGTTTAATCTTCTCTTCAGGTAGACCGCATAGGCTCGGCTCCGGCGCCTGTCACATGGGGGGGGGGGTTGCAAGGAGTTAGGATCCAAGGACCGACCAATTTTTCCATACTAATTGATCAAGTCGTCTTTCGTCCCACAACTTGGACCCGGGATTGCACCAAGCATTTAAGAACTATGCACTACCGGTGTGGGATATTGGATTCAAAGAAGGGCGCCGCGATCGGGGTTGGAATAGCTGTGGTAATTGCTGCTGCCGTGGCGGCGGGCATGATGGGTTCGGCTCCCGTGGATGAGGCCGGTGATCAGGTGGTTCCGGCCGACGAAGGCATGCCGGAGGCGCCTGCCGTCGAGGAGGCCGTAGTGGAAGAAGGGTCCGGGCTCTCAGGCGACGTTACTATAGGACTGATCCTGCCGCTTACGGGGGATCTAGCGCACAAGGGCCACGAGAACTGGGAGGGCTCAAAGTTCGGACTGCAGCAGTTCAACAAGTACCTTGAGGAGAGGGGCGAGCCGTGGCAGCTCAGGATGGTCTCAGAGGACTCTGCGACCAACCCGGTCGTGGCGCTCGAA
>JAJEHG010000015.1 GCA_022823825.1 Nitrosopumilaceae archaeon
GTAGTGTTCGATGAGATGATCATACTGCTGTTACTTAAGCGCTGTGATCGCCGAATCCCGTCCCCCAGCTGCACCCGCATGCATGCCGCAATCCGCGGTGGCCCGACAGGCGTGCATGGGTGAATTAGGAAACAAAATTCAATGGCGGACTCCCAGTGTGCCCGAAACGTCCGCGCGAAACGGACGATCAGGTCTCCTAGGCTGCATGTCGGTCATGCCGCCGCCGCCGGCCGGGGCTCGGCAGGCGCGCAGATCTGACCGGGAGTTCTAGCCGTCCGGGCAGGTGATCTCCCTGAGCTCCGTATAACGCCTCTCGATGGAGTCGGCGTGGCCTGTTACGTCTGAGATGTCGTGCGCATCCTTGGCGTAATACCACCTGATGGGTACTTTGTGCCCGACGCCGTCCATGCCGTATATGATGCCCTTGTCTGCCTCTATGCCGGTCTTCTCGTCGACTGACCTCTCCCTGGGTTCTAGTCCCCTCTTTGTGCGGTCGAGCAGCACGTACGCGCTGCCGTCGTCGGTGATCGTATAGAAGGATCCCGTTCTGAGCGTCCGTGCGCTGCGGCGGCCGTTCTTGCCACTGCCGTCACCGCCGCCATCGATCGCCATTGCGCCGTCCGTCTGTTACTTTTCGACTGGGTTTCCGATCATGTTGCCCCACTCGGTCCACGATCCGTCGTAGTTGCGCACCCTCGGATAGCCTAGCAGGTACTTTAGGACGAACCAGCTGTGCGACGACCTCTCGCCGATCCTGCAGTAGCATATGACGTCTTTGTCGGGCGTCACTCCCTTGGGCTCGTAGTTGGCCCTCAGCTCGTCCGCGCTCTTGAAGGTCCCGTCCTCGTCGTTTACGGCGGTGAGCCAGGGTATGCTGTTTGCGCCGGGTATGTGTCCTCCGCGCTGCGCGTTCTCGGTAGGATATTCCGGCGGTGCGGTGATCTGCCCCGAGAACTCCGCCGGGGATCTGACGTCGACCATTATCGTATCGTCCCTGCCCAGGGCCCTGTGCGCGTCGGCAAGATAGGCCCTGAGCCCCTCGTCAGGCGGTTGCGCCGTGTATACGGTGGCCGGCACCTCGGGCTCCGCGTCAGCGGTGTACGCCCTGCCTTCGAGCTCCCATTTCTTGCGCCCGCCGTTCATGATCCTTACGTTTCTGTGCCCGTAGTACTTGAAGATCCAAAACACGAACGCTGCAAACCAGTTGTTAAAGTCCCCGTATAGTATGACCTCGGCGTCCTCCGTTATGCCGTTTCTTGACATTAGCGACTCGAACTCCTTTTTGCCTATGATGTCACGCGTGACGGGGTCGTTGATGTCGCGCTTCCACCATATCAGGGTGGCCCCTCTTATGTGTCCCTTTTCATACGCGTTGACCGGGTCGTAGTCGACCTCCACAAGCCTCCGCTTCTCGCCAAGCGGATTGTCCTGCACCCACTGCGTGGAGACCAGAACCTCGGGGTACGCATAATCTCCCATGGCCCCCCTCCCCCGCCGTAGCTATTTAGTAGTTTGTATGCGCGGTTCTAGTGTAAATTCGTGACCTGCGCGGCTAGGCACGGCTTTTACGAACCCACAATCTAGTTTTAAACTCCGACATGGGTAGCAGGCCATCCGGCTTTTTTGTAAGTTTGAACGTGGCCGACGATCCCTTGTCCATAGTAACCAGTTTGCCTGCCTTGCCTTCTGACACTTCTCCCTTTCTCCACATGTTGAACCGCACGTCACAGGGGGAAATACCAACGCATAGAAGTATTTCATATTCCCTGTGATGTCTGATGTGGTTGAATTGAAACGATCCGTTCACGTCCTCAGTGGCCGTCTTTACCTCGAACGTGGAGCCGCATATCCGTATGTCCCAAGGGCTTTGTCTGTGTTCGGGCGCCTCCCATTGAAGTTCTAGCAGGTCGCACCATTTCTCCACAAAGTCCTGCCCAATATCTCCTATGTTCCCATTACTTAGCGTCTTGATTCTTCCTAGAGGCGCGTCACGCCACTTCGTGGCGTTGTCGTAGTTGAGCATTATTGTCTGCATCACTTCTACCGGATCATTCGTGTCTGACATCACTATACCCACCATCCATTATGGCCTGCCTGATATGGCACATTGAGATGTGTCTGCAATTATGCATGGCCAAGTTGGAGTACTTACTCCAGTCCGTTTTGTTCAGTAGGCGCGTCAGGCCTCGCTTGTTCTTTCTTAGAACTATGCCGTAGCCACACCCGTACAGCACATCCTTGAAGTTCCGCACGAGTTTGGGCGGTTCTCCAAAGAACGTCCGTTGCAGGAACCAGTCCGCCTCGTCCAATCTAGTCTGGCCGCACAGGCGCTCCTTTCTCGTGTCAACTGTAAACAAGTCCAGCCAGTCGTTGCACGTCTTGGCGGGTCGGCGACGATTCACGCCGCGCCTCCACACCTGCCACAACGCATTAATCTTTACGGAACGACCGTACTCGTCCACGAATGAGTCGTTGGGCAGTGGCTTAGACTGTATGAGTTCGGCCCCGCGCACCCTGTGCTTGGGGCTTCCCTTGCCCTCGCTCTGAAAGGCCATGGGCAGGATCATGGCCACATAATCCGAGAAAACTGCTGCACGGTTCACGAACGCCAGAGCCTGCCACGCCCTGTATCCGAACGGCGGGTTGCCGACCGTCACGTACTTTTCATCTGTAGAGGGCGGTTGCCAAGACAAAAAGTCCCGTGTCTGGCATCCCTTCGTGGGTACGATGTCGAGTCCTATGCGGCGCTCTTCGGGCAGAAGATCAAAGAACGCCCCCCCCCACGCCGGGTTCTACAAACGTGTATTCGTCGGGCCACACCCAGTCCTTGGCCATGACCTCGCGCAGGTTCTCATAGCAAAATGCGGCCACTTCCGGCCTCGTAAAGAACCGATCTAACGGCACGTCTTCCACTTCAACCCATGAGGGAATCAGGACGTTGTGCGACCACGACTTGTTACGTTTTGTCTTTGCGGCCTCTATGAGATCGTCGTTGCAGAATTGGTCAAGCACGACGGTATCCGAAACCACGCTCATTTGAGTACGGTGCTTTCGCGTGTCAATTTAAGACTTTATGACACGCTGGCCGTCAATTGTGATACCTGCGGTCACGTTTAGCGCACGCGCGGCTTGTCCCAGTACGGGGAATTGCACTTTTGGTTCTTGCAACACTTGGCCCACCTGAGTTCTCCCGTCTCGGCATCGTAGCGGGGCCACTGCACCGTGTCGCAGTTGCGGCACCTCTTGATCTCCACTGTTATGGTTTCCATGTATGTAGTACGCCCCCGCACATTATATTCTTTTTGCTACATAAAGTGTAAACTATATATAGGGAATAGTATATAGTAATGGCATGAAGGCATCCGCGATGATGAGAAAAACGCCAAAGGCAGTAGGGCTGCCAATGACGAGCGAATTGCACGCTGAGCGGGCCTTCATTTTCTGCCTTATAATTCGTGGGGGCCTTGTGGCATGAGCACGCATATCGAATCCCACGATCAGGTTAGATTCTGCAAGTATTGCAGGTCTGACAGAATCGGCAAGAAGGGCGTGCGCCGCAACAAGTCCGGGGACGTGCAGTTGTACAAGTGCTACCGTTGCAAGCGCGTATTTTCGGCAAACTTCGGGTTCCGGTATAGGCAGCACAGCCCCGACATAGTAAGCGAGGCAATGCACCTGTATTATTCGGGCATGAGTTCCTACGCGATTGCAGACCTGTTCGAGACGCGCGGCGTAGACGTGGACGATTCAACGGTACGCAGGTGGGCCGACCGCTACGCAAAGGTCGCGCACCTGTTCACGGACAGCGTCACGCCCGATGTCGGCAAGTGGTACCGAGGGGACGAGGTGTGGGTCAAGGTGGACGGCAAAAAGCACTACCTGTTCGCCACGATGGACGATGATACTAGATATTGGATCGCGGGCGAGCTTGCAGACTCCAAAGACAAACATGATGCGGACAACATATTCCGCATGACTAAACAGCACACGGGCAAGGCCCCCACCGTGTTCATAAGCGACAAACTGCCCGCCTACCAGAAGGCGGCCCGTAAGATATTCGGCAACGGTACGTATCACAAGGCAGACGCGGGACTCAGGAGCAAGCGGAAAGGCCCCAACGGTGGCTCGTCCGGCAACTACCACCCGTCAAACAACAAGATGGAGCGCCTGAACGGTACGATTAGAGACCGCGAGAAGACCTTCCGTGGCCTTCGCAGTCCGCATACCCCCGTCTTTGACGGCATGAGGGTTCACTACAACCACTGCCGCAAGCACGACTCCTTGGGCAAGACCCCGGCAGAAGCCGCCGGAATCAGCACGGAAGGACGCAACAAGTGGAAGACGATCATTCAGAACAGTAGCCTCTACCTGATCGCAACCGACCAGAGGGTAGCCCCCCTCTGATTTTTTTTTGGATTCATGGGTCACGAATTTACACTAGAACCGTATGCGCAGGCTTGATCCTCCGGCCATGGCACCTCCTCACTCCCCTCCCCCCACCCAAGCCCGTTTGGGGTCGCTACTCCTGACCGCCTCTGCTGTTCTCTCTATACTGGGCCGTCAACGGCGTCTCGCAGCCGCCGCTGTCCCCGCGGAAAGTGCAGTCTCGGTTAGCCGCACGCCTATACTCTCAGGCTGCCACCCGCCTGATCCTGCGGTGGCCCGCCTTCTTTACGCAGTACTGGGCCCGTTGCAAAAACGATTTAAGACGATCGTGCCGTATGAGATGCAGTTGAATCTTAGGCGCGTCGCGATTGTAAGCAAGGTGGGATCAAGAGAGTCCGAGGAGGCCGCCGTCAGAGTGGCCCGAATGTTTCTGGCGGGAGGTTCCGCGGTGTATACCATATCTCCCGTTGACACGGACGGGGCGCAGCGCGTTGAGGCGCTGGAGGATCTGCGGAGAGTACGCCTTGACCTCGTGGTGACGCTAGGCGGGGACGGGACCACGCTGCGGGCGTTCCGGAGCCTTGAGAACAACACGCCCATACTGACGATAAACGTGGGCGGCAACCGCGGCATACTTGCCGAGATCACCATAGACGACATCGAGGGCGCGATAGACCAGATCCGGAAGGGCAGGTTCTTTCTTGACAGGCGCACCCGCCTCGTCGCATCGGTGGGCGGCCGCGACCTTCCCCCCGCCCTCAACGAGGTGTACATCAGCCGATCCAACATGACCAAGACCTCGGAGATAGAGATCCAGTTTCGGAATGACACGGTGCGGCAGATGATGGACGGGCTTATCGTGGCCACTCCGAGCGGCTCGACGGGACACTCGTTCTCCCTTGGCGGCCCCATACTGCACGAGAGCCTTGACGTGCTGATAATAACGCCCGTGGCGCCGGTGTACCGACTCGCGTCGATTGTGGTGCCCGACCAAAAGGTGGCGGTGATATCCTCGCACGACTGCAAGGTGGTGGTGGATGCCCAGGTGATACAGGACGTCGGGTACGGTGAGGTCATTACCATACGCCGACACAAGAAACCGGCCGTCTTCATACGGCTTAAGAAGCGCGGCCTGAGGCAGATGAGCAAGCTTGGGTTTTAAGCGGCCTGTCGTACTTGACGCAAGCGCGTTTTATGCCGGCGTGCCGTTTGCAGGACGGGGCTCCGCGCCCGGCGCGTCGTACGTGACGACGCCGGACGTGTACGACGAGGTGTCACACATCAAGAGGAGCCACGGCGCGCTGGACGCGCTGATTGCGTCGGGCCGCCTGTCGCTTGCAAGGCCTGTCCCTGCGCGCATGCACGAGGCGCGCAGCGCCGCCGAGGCTACCGGCGACATGCCGAATCTGTCGGAGCCCGACGTCTCGGCCATAGCGCTGTGCATGCAGGCCGGCCTCGGGATCGTGACGGACGACTATGCCGTGTCAAACGTGATGCGCTCGCTAAACCTTGATGTTACGCCCGTGATGACGCGGGGGATATCTGCCGTGGTGAAATGGCAGTACTACTGTCCCGGGTGCTCGTACGCGGGAACTGGCGACGCGGTTTGTGCCGGCGGCCGCAGCGGCGGCCGCGGTGGCGGCCGTGCCAAAGGCGGCGGCACGACCCCTTCGGGCAACAACGACTCCAAGCGGGGGAGAATTGAGTGCCCGTCATGCGGGACCGCGCTCAAGAGGCGTGCGCTCAAGAGAAGCGCGGCAAAATGACACCGTTGTCGAAGCCTAGTGCGTTACGCCGCCGCCCATGCGTCTGCCCGCCCCGCTGTCACCCCGGTGCGGGATCCTCCAGCTTGGTCTGCCCGCCGCCGTTTGCCCCCTTGGCCTTTTCGCCTGCCGCGTCGGCATTGAGCACGCTTCTGATGCGCTCGGCCCTTGACTCCCCCATGCCCTCCACCTTTAGCAGTTCTGACTTTGTCGCCGAGAGCGCGCCCATGGGGGTGCCGAACTTTTCAAGCATGCGGGTGGCAAACGTCTCGCCCACGCCCGGCAGGCTGCACAGTATGGAAAGCTGTTGCCTCTGCACGTCCTCGGATTTTCTTATCTTTTTGATGTACGGCCCGCCCACGCCGTTCCTTTTTTTTGCCGCCATCGCGATCAGCAGCTTTGCGGTGTGTACTGCGCTGGGGGTGGGCATGACGGGTATGCCGAACTCCATCACCGCGGTGGACACCGCGCCGTAGAATATCATGGGATTTTCCGTAATCTCCTCCAGCTCATCAAGGCTCCCCTCGACAAGTATGGCGGGTCGCTCAAAATGCTCCTTGAGCTTGGAGCACTGCTCAAACAGCCTCCCGTCAAATATAGACGAGACCAAATCGCGCACCGACTTCCTTTCTATGACCGTCTCGGGAGCAACAATGTAGTCCCCAACGGGAAGCGTCTTTATCTCTAGGTTGATTCCTATCTCCTTGAGAAGCTGCGGTATTCCGCTCTTGCGCTCCCTGTCGTCTGCCACGATTCGTATGGAGTTCACAGTTATGTGACTCTGTGCGAGGCGTTGTTATATGCTTTTGAGGTTTGGCGGCCGACACGCCGTGTCGTCTGTTCGGAGAGTTGTTGCGCTAGCGGGGGTTATGGCGGCGGCGCTGTTTGTGATGATGATGATGACGATGATGATGGCTGTGGTGGCGACGGCGGCTGCGTCATGCCGCGCCTCATCGCCTCTGTGATCTTGGCCTCTTGCTCCTTGAGCGACTCTACCAGCCTTGACTCTTGTTTGCCCGTGACTGCAGAACGCGTGTTTGCAAGCTCTTGTCTCTCTTCTAGCTCCGACAGCATGTCGGCCCTCGTGGTTCTGATAAGCACGCTTCCTGCAAACTTGTATACAGTCTCGCCGTCACTTGCCTTTTTCAGCTCGTCCAATGTGCGCGAGACGTTGACCTTTTCGGACTCTAGCTGCTGCTTTTGCATGGATATCATTTGGAGCTCCTGCTGGGTCTTTTGGAACTTTGCCACCTGTTCTTGTAACCATGGAGGTATCTGCGGCGGAGCTCCGCCCCCGGGCGCACTCATGCCTGACATGGGACTTCTCCTTTGCGTTGCGTTATATCTTTACCTATTGGGGCGGCGCTCTGTACTGCCTCCGTCTCCACACACTTCCTGCTCGGCGCCGGCACGTGCAGTCCGTGCACGCTGCGGGTGCAGAGAACCGTTTCGGGTGTATGTGTGGGAGGAGGATATGCGCTACCTGGCCGGCCTCGACGAGGCCGTTATGGACGCGTGGCATGCCTGGATGAGCCTGAGTGTGGAGTTCAGGTTCGCGCGCAGGTGGGCCAGGTTGTCTGCCTCTGACGTTATCACGAGCCTGCCGTCTTTGGCCATTGTAACTGATGTGCTTACGGGGTTTTCTGGATAAAACGACTCGTCCGTACTGATCGACTCGTATATCGCAGGTATGATCCCAGAGCCGCCGCGCCCCTGCGGCGTCTTTGGCGGCGCGGGAGTCTGTTCTGCCTTTTTGCGCCGCTGCCGCGTCTGTGATTCTGTATGCGCTGCGTATGCCGCCAAAGTCGCGTGCAAGCCCTCGTCTACCGTCGTGGTGACTCTATACCTTGACATCGTACGCCGTTCCGGCTATCTTAAAGCTGCACTTTTTGCACGACCATATGCCTACCGCGTCCCTGCCAAACGCCCCGGACCCGCACTCCGGGCACGACCTCTTCTGCTTTAGCTGAAAGTGCACCTTTGTGTACTGCTTGCGTATCTTTATGCCGTACCTTGCGCCAAGCCCCTTTAGGGACTTTTTCTTCTTTGCCATCTGCTCGCCCACCTACTGCTCTGTGTCTGAACCGGCCGATATGCCGTCGAACTTTTTCCTAATCTCGGCGCCAATCCTTGCGGAGGTCTTGCCGCACTCCTTTATCTGCTCTAGGGTGAATCCGTCGTGGCCGCCCTTTTGCATGGCGCAAATGTTGCCGTCCGAGTTTGTGGTTATTGTGACGCGCGCATCCATGCACTGCCACTCGTCGGCGTTGGGATCCACCAGTACGTGCTGGCCTATCTTCCCCATCGTGACTGATACTGGTATCGTGCCGACCGGAAGATCCGCCTCGGAGCCCTCCACGAGCGCGGGAGCATCGTCCTTGAACTCCCACTTTGGGCTCTTGGTGGACAGTAGCGCGGCAGTGGCCGCAAACGAGCATGCGTCAAACAGGTTCCCGTCGTAGTCGACCACCACGTTGTCTGCAAACACCCCTACTACTGACTTGTTCTCCTTTATTACAAGCTGGCTTACGTCTATCATGTGGCTCTCGCGTATGCCGCGGTCGACCACCCTTGCAAGCTCTATCACGTGGGGTCCCGGCGGGCCGGTCTCCACTGAGGAGTGCGACAGCGGGAGCATCTCGGCCGTGCATATGAATATGCCCTTGTCCCCAGAATCCGGAAACGGCCTGTCCGGCTGTATCTTTACGCCGCAGACCACTTCGGTGTCCCCTATCCTGACCCGCGCGGAGCCGTTGGCCTTTGGAATCGCGCCGGTCTCAATTGAGATCTCCCTGAACTCGTCAAAGGCCCTGCCGTCGAGCCTCTTGCCCTGCTCCAAGAGCTCCTCGATCCTTGCCCTTTTCAGTGAGTCTATTATTTCTGACATTGCCGTTCCTGTCTCCCCTTCTACCTCTTCTGGCCCCTGCCGCCCTTGCCGTTTTCACCGTCAAAGTACTTTTCGCTCAGCGCCTTTTTCTGGAGCTCGTACACCTGCATGCATCCCTTTATGCCGATCTCGACGCACTTTTCGTACTCCTCGGGGGTCAGTATCCCGTCAAGCTGCAGCAACGTGATCTTTTCGAGTGTGGGCATGTATCCCATCGGCATGTCGGCCTGGCCTGCCTGGTCCTCTTCGTTGTTCACGTCAAGGATGACCGTGTCTGCCACCTTGCCGGCCGCGCAGGCTGCCACCATGTCCCTCATCGGAATCCCGGCGTCCGCCAGCGCGACTGATGCGGCCGAGAGTGCAGCGCACCTGGTGCCGCCGTCGGCCTGCAGCACCTCTATGAACACGTCTACCACTGTCCTGGGGAACATCTCGAGCATTACGGCCGGCTCGAGCGCCTCCTTGATCACCTTTGATATCTCAATCTCCCTCCTTGACGGAGCGGGGTTCTTTCTCTCGCCCACCGAGAACGGCTCCATGTGGTACCTGACGCGCAGTATTCCCGTGTCTGTATCGGACATGTGCTTTGGGTGCACGTCCCTGGGGCCGAACACGCCTGCCACGATCTTGTTGTCGCCGAACTCGATGTATGCCGAGCCGTCCGCATTCTTGAGGCCGCCCGCCTTTATCATGACGCGGCGCGTCTCGTCCACCTTGCGGCCGTCGCACCTGATGCCGTTCTCATCAAGCAGTACCATGGTGGCCTCTCGTCCGCCCATTACTCGCCGTCATCCTCCCTGCGTTCAGCAGTCTCTTGCGGCGCGCCGTTCCCCGACTCTAGCATCTCCTTCACCCTCTCAGTCAGGTTTGTAGAGTGCGCCATGCTGTTTACCATCCGGATCGCCTTCTTTGCCTTTAATAATCCCTCTGCATCGTCGCACGCGACCACGACCCTCCCGTTCTGCCCTATCGTAATTATGGAGTTCGTGGCCGTCTCTATCGTCTGTATCATGGTGCCGCGCTTTCCAATCAGCCTGGGGACCCTGCCGGGCGCTATCTCTACGAGATCACCGGAGTCAATCTTGCCCAGGTCCCTGTCTGATATGGTCACAAGCGGGTCGCGCGTGCGGTCAAAGTTTGCAACCCTGGCCGCCACCAGGTCGCCTGTCCTCAGCTTTGTTGCAAGCTCGTCGGCGTGCGCCGAAAAGTCCCGCCCGAACACGTCGGTCGCCGGAAGGAATCCAACGTAGCACGAGTTGATGTCGAGCTCCCATGAGAGCGAGGTGTGCGCCACGACCTTGCCCACAACCAGATCGTTTATCTTTGGAATGTACTTGCCCGCAAGCGGAATCACCTTTACCGAGTTGTCGTATATCTCCGAGACCCCCACCGCCGTGGACACTATCTTCTTCTCGCCCACAAGGGTCACGTTCTGCTCGGGGCGGTACGGGCCCGAGGTTATCGTGTCGCCCGGTATGACGTACCTCCTTCGTACGTCCACTACTTTGCCACCTCTACGCCGGCGGAACCGCGGGTTATCGAACCCAGCCTGTCTATCACGGCGGGCCTGTCCCCCGCTGGTATTTCTAGTATTGCTTTTAGCGAGCCGTCGTTCTGCCACTGCTCGTCCCTCAGCGTGCCGACGGACTTTAGCACGGCGTACGACTTGGATGCGTACTGGGCCGGTATGGTAACCAAGAGTTCCGCATTCTCGGACTTTAGCGGTATTATGGAGCGCAGCTTCTCCACCATCTCCTTGGCCTGCGGCTCGGTTCCCCTCTGCGGGTCGACTGACACCCTGGCGTCCTTCATGGCCTGCTCTATGCGGAGCGGCGGGTGCGGCAGGTGCGTCCGGGGATCGACATAGGTCTTTGCAATGAACTCTATGATCTGCCTCCTCTTCTCGTCTGTCATCTTGCGCCTCTGCTCTGTGGTGAGGTTGAGCTCGCCGTTCTGCAGTATGATTCTCGACGCCTCTGCCGGATCGCTGGTGCCAAACGCTTTTTGCAGCTTTTCGGCGGACGGCTTTGTGCCCTTGCCCGAGTCCGTGTATACGTCGTCGGATATCATTACGGGGCCGTGATCGGTGCGCCTTCCCAGCTTGTACTCTAGGGCCGCGTCCGGCTTTACCAGTATCTCAAACTTGTCCCCCTCGTGCGAGTAGCGCACTATGGTCATCTCGGCCATTGCAGTGCTGCGTGCGGCGCCACTTATCTACTGTGCGGTCGCGCCGGCTGCGGGACCTGCAGTTATCGCGGACGCCGTTGTACTGCGGGGGTGCGCGGCGTGGCGGTCTCGTGCTTGCTGCATGCGTCTCCGTCCCCGTTCTGACTGCTTTCCCGCATCATACGCGACCGTGGCATGGGCCTCTGCGACTGGAAGATGCGCGGCGCCGCGTCCGCGCCCCATTCCACGTTTCCTGATCCCGCCCCTCTCGCCTTTTTCTCTGCCCTTCCCTCCCGCGCCTCCGCTGCCTTTGCGTATAAGCTCAGGTCAAATTCGGGCCTAGGCACGGGTGGCAGCGACCCGGCCGCAGTACGGTTCCCTTGGTTATCGGGGGACGGCGCGCGGCATGCGCGGGCGCGCCGCCCTGTCAGCGTACCGCCCCGTCCCCCGACGT
>JAJEHG010000004.1 GCA_022823825.1 Nitrosopumilaceae archaeon
AAGCATGGTACTGGGATTCAATGCCCGAATAGATACATGTCCGGCCTTTTGATGGGAATCCGCGCCTAGCGGACGCTATGCCCCGGGCCTCAAAAATCACCAGAGTCTTTATAAAGTCGCCACATAGATACTTACCAGATATCACAGAGGAACCTGTGGGCCGACAGTTTGAAATAGCATCACATCAAATCCAGAACGGTGTTTTTTCTATACATTGACGAGTCCGGGGATCCTGGGAGGTATTTGGATGCAAACCGCAATCCAATACCCGGCAGCTCCGAACGGTTCACGCTCGGGGGCATCATCGTAGATGAGGACGCAAGATGTAACATGAGCATGGATGTCACTGCCTTGGCCTTGTCGTTCTTTCCGCAACCGACGGTAGACAAGACCAAGCTCCACTACCAGCAGCTCATCCAAAAGGCGCCGCCCTATGATTCACTTTCCGACTCAGGCAGGCTGCATTTGGCCGACGGGATGTTTGGGATAATACGTGATTCCCCATGTATGCTGCTGTCGGTCACGATTGATTTGGCAAATCATTTCACCCAGTACAGGCATCCGATAAACCCGAAGGCGTATGCCATGCTGATAATGCTTGAGAGGTTCCAAGACTTTCTGGCGTCTGAAGGCTCGCAGGGCATAGCGATCTACGAGAGGATCAGCCGAAGGGAACGCAAAAGGCTGAAGGGCACCATGAAAAGACTGAAGGAAGTGCTGGCATTCCGGCGCCACGTAGAGCTGAACAACATCGTAGGCGACATACAGAGCGGGGATCCCTTGAAAGAGCCCATACTACAGTTGGCAGATTTCTTTGCGTACGCGACTCAGATCATGTACAATACCAACTACGAGAAGAAGCGCAGGTGGGAATCCATCAAGGAGAAGTACTACAACCTTGACGGCGGCTACTTTTATTCCGGAAACGTGTATAGATAAGGACGGTCCCTGGGCCTCAACATGGACCCATAGCCAGCAACTACCACTAGCGGGAACCGTACGTATAATTGGCAGTAATGTATATTTAAACAATTTGTTGTGCGCGGTTTCCGTGCAAATGCATGTGTCAAAGCGGTGACCTGGATCTTCCGAAATCCTCGCGCTCTTCCGTCTGCTTGCCAGTCCGGCAGGGCGTGCAGCCGCGGTTTTGGGCCACCGGCAGGCTTGGGGATTTAAGGCTACGCAGGTCAGGGGCCGCGTCGTCGGCGTCAGCCACAGTGCGCTGCCCTGCCGCCTCCGAGGGGATCATGGGGGTGGCCTGCGGCGCACGGCTACGGCGCGCAGCATACGGCGCATTCGAACCGGCGCAAGATCTGCGTTCCGCAGGGTTCAAATCTCATCAGGCCCATTATGCACTCTTTCAGACCGGATCGGCCCGGCACAAAAAATGATCTTTCTAGGCAAACGTGACGGTGGCAGGTTGCGTCGCTACACATCTCGCAAGAAGCAGTGCCAAGCTGCAAAAGAGAGGCTGTATCACCGGCGCACATCCGAATCGATCCCGGCATGCGTGTCCCTTCTCCTCTATCAAGGAGAAGTTTGTCATCATCACGCATACGAAGACGTTCAGGAGGGGGCAGCTACAGCTCGCTCTCAAGTACGTCTGCCAGTCTAATCGTCTGACATTCCACAGGTGCCGCCCACAGGGGCATTCCTCCTACACATCACACTCCATTGCCTCCTCCCAGCCTCACTATTGCACCCAAAACGCGGACGGAAAAGACAAACACAGCCACATGAGGTACAGACACCCGATAACGCACGGGAATCGGTTGTCGAAATTTTAATACGCCATGCGCCTCAAAGAGGGGCATGCGTACGGTTACAATTGAGGATTTGGTCGGGAGGCCGCTCAACAGCACGGAGGAAAAGAACTCTCCCGGCACGGTTTACGTGCAGGGGCCCATGGACATCCCGCTCCCTCCACCAAGGATATCCGTAGTGGGTACGAGGCGCCCCACCGACGAAGGTGTCAAAGAGGCCCAAGCTCTGACCAAGATGCTCGTAGACAACGGCGCCACCGTGGTAAGCGGCCTTGCTTCTGGAATAGATACCATATCGCACAAAAGCGCCATAGAATACGGAGGCCGGACTGTGGCGGTACTTGGAACTCCGCTAGACGTTACATATCCGGCGTCAAACCGGGATCTGCAGGCGCGTATTGCAGATCGTCATTTGGTCGTATCCCAGTTTTCCAGTGGGCGTCCCGTCGTCAAGAAAAACTTTGTCATGAGGAACCGTACCATGGCGCTGATATCGGATGCCAGCGTGATAGTCGAGGCGGGCGAGGACAGCGGCACCAGGCATCTGGGATGGGAGGCCATCAGGATGAAGAGGCCCCTGTTTGTGTGCGGATCCGTAGCAAGACGGCGGCCGAAATGGCTGGAAAAGATGGAGGATTATGGCGCAATCACACTTGAAAATTACGGGGATATACTAGACGTGGCGCCACATAACATCAAGTTAGTAGACGTGTTTGGATGATCCTCTTCCATATCTCTCCCCTCGGCCCAAGCAAGGTGCCCCGTACGCCATTAACGGCCATAAAGTTTGCTTTACGGTAATCCTATTTTACAAATGGATCCGACGACGCCCACATGGTTTTCGACGATAGTCACCTTGCCGATATAGTGTCAGATATCTGGATCACCTTGGACACGTCCCCGTCCACGTAATAGTCGCACGACTTTATGCCGGACACGGGCTCGGCCAACCCGCGGCCGCACAGCAGCAGGTGCATGCGCTTTGACCGCCGGGACACCGGATGTATGCTGTCTGCAAAAAAGTTCAGCCCCTCGGCCGTGCTGGAGAACACGACCGTTATGAGTGGTCCGTCCTTGGGGCTCCACACCTTGCCTGCCAATCTCTCAAAATCAAGGTCAAACAGCACGCCGGCGGCCTCCGACATGTCACCGAGCTCAAAGACGGTCCACCCATTTGAGCGATATATCGAGCAGGCCGCGCGCGACACGAGCTCGCTGCGAGAGTCGGCTGCGATCACAAGCGCGCTCCTTTCCTTCTCTCGGCTTGCACCCATACCCGTATCGTGGCCCTCTATTTCATGCAGAGAGCGCGAGATTACACCTCCCAAATAGTTCTGCTCGGCCGCCCCGATCTTGCCAGTCTCGTACATGTCGAGTATGGCGTCTGATGCGGGCAGTACCACGTCCAGCACCAAGCTGGCAGGGGCGGCCCCCGATCTGACGCAGTTGCGGACCAGCTGCACGGCTTTCGACTCTGACGCGTCCCTGACGCACTCCATGTATGCGGACGCGGCCCTAAAGTAGTCGTCTGGGAACGCAAAGGACTCCTGCCCGGGGCGTAGCGACCACAGCGTTATGTTGCCCATCTCCCTCCGATCCAGGGTGCCGTCTGCTGCAAGCATTCTGAGGTACTTGGATACGGTGGTGCGGCTCATCCCAAGGGCCCCGGCCAGATCCACGCCGGACATGCCCCCCCTGGCGTCCGCACCTCCCAGTGCCTTTATGAGCCGCCTCCGCACGTCGTGCATGGGGTAGCCGCGCGCCATATACGGTGTTGATCACACATCGTATAAAGTGGTACCATGCTACGCTGCCCGCGCATATAACAAAAGTAATATTCGCACCGGTAAGCGTGTCAGTCGTTGAGCGGCAACACAGTACTGGCATCCGTGGGGGGCCACACGTTCCGATACAGGCACCTGATGGTCATTGCCATACTCGCCGCGGCAGTCGCCGTCGCGTTCCTGATAAGGGCCCAGCCGGCCCAGTACGGGTTTGAGCTAAACGAGTTCGACCCGTTCTTCAACTACAGGGCCACGCTCTACATGGTGGAGAACGGCATACCCGCCTACTACGAGTGGCACGACACCATGGGCTGGTACCCGGAGGGCAGGGACGTGTCGGCCACGTCGCAGGTGGCCCTGCACATGGCAGCTGCGGTCACGTACCAGATGTTCGGCGGCGGCATGTCCGTATACGACTACACCATACTGTTCCCGACCATATTCGGGGCGCTGACCGCGGTGTCCGTCTTTGCGCTGGTCCGCGTCATGGGCGGCACCTCGGCGGGGCTGTTTGCCGCCATGCTGTACTCCGTATCGCTGCCCATACTGGTGAGATCACCCATAGGGTGGTTCAAGTCCGAGCCGTTCGGGCTGTTCCTGAGCATAACGGCCGCGTACCTGTTCGTAAGCGGGCTGTACTCTGCAAACAGGGGGACGGCGGCGGCAAGGATGATAGCCGCTGGACTCTTCGTGTCCTCGTCGGTCTCCGCGTGGGGCGGAAACCAGTTTCTCATAATAGCGATAGGCATCTTGTTTCTGGCGCTCCCGTTTCTACGCAGGGACCACAACTTTCTGCTGTGGATAATACCGCTCTTTGCCGCATCCGTGCTGGCCACCTCCCTCCTCTTTGAGAGGGGCATCGCGTCCACCCCCTTCTCGATACTCGCGCTGGCCGTATCGGCCGGGTTTCTGGTCGCCTGCATCTTTGTACAGAAGAAGAGCGCGCGGCACAAGACCCGGAACGGGCTGATATTCCTGGCCGCCGTGCTTGCGGTGCTGCCGGCAGGGGGCATCGTGCTCGCCGAGAACGACGCGGTAGCGCTGCCAGGCTACAGGTACCTCAACGCGCTCAACCCGTTCATGACGACCGATGTTCCGCTCGTCGAATCCGTGGCCGAGCACGCCACCACCACCCTACAGCAGTCGTTCCTGTTCCATACCGTACTCATGATATTCGCGGGAATCGGCGCATGGCTCGTCATAAGGGCGCTCGCGCAGTACAGGGAGGACAGGGTCTACGTCAGGCCCGACATGCTCGCGTTTGCCCTGATGATCGGCATGACGGGAGTGTACATCAGCTCGTCATACGTCCGGCTGGAGGTGTTTGCCGCAGTGTCCGTCATTGTCATGGCATCGCTCGGACTCGGCACGCTCTCAAGGGAGTTTCTTGGAAGGGGAGGCGGCACCGGAATGCACGGTGATGAATATGACGCGGCGGAGCATGCGGTGGCCCGGAACGATCACACGCGGGCGGGCGGCGGCCCCGAGCTGTCCGACGATGCGCCAAGGCCGCAGGGCGACGAGGCGGCAGCAGCGGCCCAGACCAAGACCTCGGGCCCAAAACAGATGTCTGCGCGCGCGCAGCGCCGCGCAGCCCGCATGCCCGCGCCGCTGCCACGGCGCGGTGGCACCGGTGGCGGCCGCCACCACGGCGGCAGGCGGCCGGTCCCCGGCATCCTGGGCGCGCCGTACGTGGTGGGGATAACGGCGCTGCTGCTCCTGCCCCTGGTATTCCCCGGAAGCGGCGCGTCGGACGTCTTTACAATCACCGACACTCCGCCGACCATACTGACGGGCGGCGCGTCGTTCGGGACGCCCACAGACGACTGGCCCGACGCGCTGGCGTGGATAAAGAACAGCACCTCACCCGACGCCGTCGTCGCGGCCTGGTGGGATTACGGATACTGGATTAGCACGGTCGGCGAGAGGGCGTCGCTTGCAGACAACTGGACCGGCGACCACGAGCGCATAGAGAGGCTGGCCGACATGTTCATGAGCACCCCCGACGACGCGTGGCGCGACCTGCGCGACCTGGACGCCGACTACGTACTGGTCTTCGTGGCGGGCCAGCTGCTGGAGAGCGAGTCCCCCGTGCCGCTCTACTCGTTGCAGCACGGCGGCGACGAGTCCAAAAAACAATGGTTCATGCGGATAGGCGGCCACGACCCCAACCTGTACCTACACATGGACGGGATGAGCGGCACCGAATACTTTTGGGAGAACACCGCGGTCGCGCACTTCTTCCCGTTCAGTCTGGCCACGTACGTCAACCCGAACAACCCCGCGCAGCAGTTCCCGACGTACGTGCCGGGGGCAGTCGCCATATACGCAAAGGACGTCAAGTACCCGGCAGGCGGGGACGGGCCGTTCAGGCTCGCGTACTCGTCGCCGTCGTTTGAGGCGGAGGTTCCGGGCCCCATGATCGGCGTCTTCATCTACGAGGTGAACGCCGAATACGATCCCGACGCCGGCGAAAGCGGAGGCCCGCCCGGCATGGACCTGACTGGGACGGTGGCGCCTGAGGAGGTGACGGCCGCTCAACCCGATGTTGTGCCGGACGATGTTGTGTCGGACGATGACGCGGAATCCCAGAATGAGACGACCGCGACGCCGCCCTGACCAGGCGCCAAACCGGTTCAATTTGCGCGCGGCAAACACTTTAAACTACCGCGGGGCTCGCCCGTCTCATGTGTGGCGCCAACCCGTGCAAGGGTGACGCATTGGCACAGGAGAATATACCCGACCACTACTTTGGCCTGCACAGGCGCCAGCCGCCGGCCGCCGAGTGCGAGCAGATGCTAAGAAACCTGGCCGAGATATTCGAGGGCGGCAGATACCGATCCGTCCTGTACGTGGGGGCCAACAAGAGGAGGCAGTACTTTCTGGACTGGTTTGAAAGGGCCAAGTATGACAGGATAGTCGTGCTGGAGGCCTTCAAGGAGAACGCGGACTGCCTGAGGGCCGACACGGACGGATGGACGCCGGCGCTCGAGATCATGCACGGAGACATACGCGATCCGGGAAGCATACCAGGCAGGTTCGACGTGTCGTTCTTCTGGCACGGCCCCGAGCATCTGGGGAAGCAGGAGATCGGGACTGTGCTGCAGAACCTGGAGGCGGCATCCAAGGTGGTGGTCCTGGGATGCCCCTACGGAGTGTACATGCAGGGGACCGAGTACGGCAACCCGTACGAGGAGCACCTCTCGCACCTGTACCCCCCCGTCCTGGAGGGGATGGGGTATGCGGTCGACACCATAGGCAGGGCCGGCGAGAGCACCGCCAACATGCTGGCGTGGAAGTTTACGGGGCGCGGCGCCGGGGACGATACAGTGGAGGAGGGATCCGCCCGTTGAAGGTAACAGGCACCAAGATATGGTTTGACATAATCACGCCAAAGGACGTGCTCTTCTTTGAGCCGATGGTAAAGAGGCTGTCGGCAAGGAACCGGGTCATGATGACCACTAGGGACTACAGGGAGGCGGTCGGGCTGGCTAGGGTGCGCGGCATGCGCATGAGACTGGTGGGCAGACACGGCGGCGGCAGCCTGATCGGCAAGCTGCGCGCGTCCGCGCAGAGGGTGGAGGACCTGACCAAGACGGTGAACGGGTTCGGGCCGGACCTTGCGATCAGCTTTTGCTCGCCGGAGGCCTCTAGGGTGGCGTTCGGGCTCGGGATCAGGCACGTGTCGTTCAGCAACGTGTCGCACTATGCCGCCATGATGCGGCTCTCGGTGCCGCTGCTGGACAAGCTCTTGATACCAAGGCACATACCAAAGAGCAGGTTTGCAAGGTTCGGCATACCGAGCTCGAATATAGTGCAGTATAACGCGATGGACGAGTCGGTGATCGTGAAAAACTCGTCGGGCAGCCCGCGCCGGCCCAGGGTGCGGCTGACAAAGGGCAGGAGGACCGTCCTGTTCCGGCCGTACGAGAACCAGGCGGCGTACGCGAGCGGCGTGACGTTTGACACGGCCGGCGCGATAAGGGCCATGGTAGACGGACTGCCAGAGTACAACGTGGTCGTGCTGGGCAGGTACACGGAGCAGATCAGGGAGATCAGGCGCGAGCTTGCGGGCAGGGCCATAGTGCTTGACAGCGTGGTGGACAGCGAGTCCATATTCTCGGTTACCGACGTGTTCGTGGGATCCGGCGGCACCATGACGACTGAGGCAGCCCTGAGGGGGCTGCCGACCATATCGTACGAGGGCATACCAAACGCGGACGAGAAATATCTGGTGGGAAAAAGGCTGGTGAGGAGGTGCACCGACCCGCTAAAGATACCGGGGGCGGTGAGGCGGGCGGCCGCGGAGGACGCCAAAGGGAGGCGCGCAAGGGTGAAGAGGTTCCTGGATGCAATGGAGGACCCATACGACGCGCTGGTCAAGACCATAAGAGCACTGTGATAACTGTGAACTACGCACGCCTTAGCGACAGGACGGACACCGTGAACATGTGGCCATGGCAGAAGCTGGACGGCCACTCAATTTGCGAGGGCCAGCTCAACTAATTTTTGAACTAGGCAATTATAGTTTGTCTAAGAACCTGCATTTTGGACATCGAATCGTTTCAGAAATTTTGCATGTTACGTAACTGTACTGTTGGCGGAGGTTGGTACCGAATAGCCCGAAAGTGCCATATCCGGGCTGAATCTGTGTCCCGTCTGTTGTCCTGTTTTGCCGGCTCGAAATAGAAATATATGAATATAATCGCATCCAAAAAATGAAAAAGTATCTGCGCGCAAACG
>JAJEHG010000011.1 GCA_022823825.1 Nitrosopumilaceae archaeon
AACTCGTCGCGCGCAGCCAAAAACCGAGGACCTGCCGCCGGGCATGCCACAATTGCGGCAGAAACGGGCCCGCCCGCCGCCCAAGGCCCCTCTAAATGTCCACAAAATCAGGGCGGAACCTGCAAGAGTTGGACAGCGCCAGCGAGCCCCTTCCCCCTCTCTTCGTTCCCTGCCCCGCCAAGGTTTAATTCCGCATGCTGTCCGCGCCCACTTATGAGGTTTGACGTGGGCTTTTGCGGCCACCCGAACATACTTTCAACTCACAAAAAGACGATCGAGATTACGAGAGAGGCGGCGCTGACGCCGCGCGGCGACTGCATAGTGGGCGTCGGCGCCGAGTCTGCATGCGCCGATCTGCCGGACGAACTCAAGGACAGGCTCCGCGATCCCGGCAGGCCGGTGCGCATCGCAATATCTGTAGGGGGCCTCAGGTTTGAGGCGGAGGGCGCGGGGCACGAGGGCCTCACGCTGACGCACACGTCCGACATCGTGGTCCGGAAGAGCAGGTTTGTGTGCCCGCGCACGCTTGCAGTGGGGCTTGACAAGGCCTCTGACGACGTTCCGCGCGACATGGTGCGCCTGCTCCGGGACCCAGGCGCGCGCGGGGTGTTCTCGATCGAGACGTGATGGGTTTTATACTTGGGCGGCCCCGCCATGCCATGGGCCTCAAGACGAAGATCTTTTTGCTCATACCGCTCGGGGTGTTTGCCTCCGTGATACTCGGGTTTGGAATGTACATGACCCTGTGCAAGAACTCCAACATTCCGCTCTCCTGCTAGCACATTATAAGGGGCGGACGCGGCATGCTGCCATGGCGCCTGATGACGATATACGGCCGCCCGCGGACGCGACAAAGCCCCAGGTAGACGAGATCAGGCGCTTGATGGCGCAAATGCCCGCGGACAGCGTGCTGTCGGGACTGCGGTTTGCCCACAGCAGGTGGGCCGCCAAGGATGCAGGGCAGCTAAAGGTGGGGCGCAAGAGCCTGATACGCGAAGAGGTGCATTCCGTGTCGTCTGAACAGGCCCGCTGGAGGCTTGCAAACTGGAAGACCATGATCGCCGAGTACCGGAGGAAGGGGTACAGCTATCCAAGCATATCCCGAATCAAGAAGCTGCTCGTAGAAAAGGCGGGCGAGCCTGCAAAGTAGGGCGGCCTGCTATCTGTCACTGCACCGGCTACATACGCGGCCTTGTACGCGCGCCGCCTGCAGCTGCGTGAAACGCGGGGACGCCCGGCGATCACATCTGGACAATCTCTCTCTTTTTGGCCTGTTGCTCGCCGGCGACACGGGGTGCGGGTTGCTGCGGCTGCTGTGGTTGTTGTTGTTGTTGTTGTTGTTGTTGTTGTTGTGGTGGTGGTGGTGGTGGTGGTGGTGGCGGCGGCGGCGGCGGCGGCGGCGACTGCTGCGCAATGTTGAACTGCGGCGGCTGTATCTGCGGCGGCTGCTGTTGCTGTTGCCGCGACACGTCCGGACCTTCCGCCGCATCCATCTCTATGTTCGGAACCGACTGCAACGTGTCCCTGGTGGCCGCAGCAGCGGCAGCCACTCCCGCCTTGCCGCCGCTCTGGAGCTCTGCCGGAACGTCCGGGAACGCGGTCTGCGCATTCCCGACCATGACGTTGTGCGCCTCTTCCAGTACGGCGCGGGCCTCCTCGCTGTTTGCCCCCACCTCCATACCGGAGCCCATCACACCCATCGATGATCCGTCTATCACGTCTCCGAGCATCTCGGAGAGATCGTTCATGGAGGAGCTCGCCTGCGGCATAATGCCGCTAAGGGACGGCGCCAGTCCGCGTATCAGCGACATGCACGGGCTTAGTGTGACAACCACGTCTCCGAACTCGGTTACCGTGTCGAGCCTTATCTTTACCTGCTCAAGCGAGAGCTTTGCGCCGTTGACCATTGTAAGCATCTTGCGCACCTGGGCCAGTTCCTGCGCATACGCCCTTGCGTACCGTATCTGGTTTTTGCGCTGCGCGTGCATCACCTTTTGGAATATCGTGTCGTGTATCTTTTGCATCTTGCCGCGGGCCACGTCGAGCTTTGCAATCTGCACGTCGAACTCACGCTGGGCGCCGGCAATCCTCTTTGTAAGCGGCTCTTCGCTCTTCACCCTGTCAAGCATCCTCTTTGAGATGCTCTTGTTGCCTGTATTGTCCCAGGAGTCCCTTAGCATTTGATCTGTTTTGCAAAATACGTTAAAAGCATGGCTGTCACCGCGCCCACTGTAACCGTGGTTACACGTACACGCGGTCAATGGCACGACGGGTGGAGGTGAAAGTGTACCGCGGTGTCCGCCTGTGCGGCACGGGGCAGAGGCCCGGGCGGCATCATCCGAACGTAAACGTGAATATCTCAAAGCCGCCCCCGTTGTCCACCTGCAGCTCAAGCTCGTGCGTGGAGCTGGACTCGGCGCTTACCACGTTGTACAGGCGCGGCTCGTCTGTCGTGATCAGCCCCGTGTCTGGGTCGACGTCATGCCCCGCGATGTCCGGACTGATCGGGGCGCCGTCTACCAGCACCCGTATCACGCCGGCCCCGGCCGTCACTATGTTGACCTCCTTGGCGCTGTACCTGAGCAGCACGCTTCCGTCCTCCTCCCCGTCAGGGAGGCTCATGCCGTCGCGTCCGTTGGTCCACGTCCCGACCATGTAGAACTTGTTGTGCTCCACGCTGCCCGGGCGCTCATACTCTATGGTCTGGCCCGGATTGAACCCCTCGCTGCTGCCTAGGTTGTTGCGGTTCTGGGCAAAATAGTACCCAAAGTACAGCTCCGGCGTCCTGAATGCCGTGTGCTGGAACTCGTCAATGTCCACGAGCGGCTCGGCCGCGGCGGCCTGCACCCCGAGGGCCTCGGCGCGCTCGGCGAGCAGCATCTGTATGACGCGCTCCGTCTCCTGGTATCCGCCCTCGCCTATCCTGTCGTACCTGATGTACCCCTCGTGGTCGGCCACGTACTTGCGGGGCCAGTACCGGTTCTCAAACGCGTCCCACGTCTCCCAGTCGTTGTCAAGCACGACGGGATATGCAATGCCGTGCTTTTCAACGGCCCTCTGGACGTTGTCGACGTCCTTTTCAAACTCGAACTCCGGCGAGTGCACCCCTATTATCAGCAGCCCCTGGTCCGCATACTTTTCGTCCCACGCCGTGATGTACGGCAGCGTCCGCAGGCAGTTTATGCAGCTGTACGTCCATATGTCGTACAGCACCACGCTGTCGCCGATTTTGGCCTCCAGCTCCTCGGGCGTGGTGTTAAGATAGTGCGCTATGCCCGCCAGGTCGGGCGCCGTCTTGAAGCGGGACTTGTCGACTGCCGGGGCGGCCTGCGACGCGCCGGAGCCCTCGCCTGCAGTCGCTACGGGCGCCGGTTCCGAGTCAAGCGTCGTGAGCGCTATGCTTGCAATGGCGAGCCCCACTGCAATGACGCCCCCCAGTACTATTGCGGTCCTTACCTCTTGCTTCATCGTATCACCCTAGGAACAGCAGCTCGTTGAGCAGCGGAAAGTTTGCAATCTGCGCAAGCTGGTTTGTGAGGACGAGGACGCCCAGCAGTATGATGAACCCCCCGAGTATCGGGTTGTAGTACTTTAGGTGCCGTGACATTGCGCGTATCATGCGGGTGGCCCTGGAGTAGAACACGCCGATCAGTATGAACGGGATCCCGAGTCCCAGCGAGTAGACGAGCAGCAGGTTGAACGCCGCCGACGGCGTGGTTGCAGCAAGCGTAAGTATGGTGCCGAGTATGGGGCCCACGCACGGCGTCCATCCGACTGCAAAGGCGAGCCCGAACACGAACGACATCGGGTACCCGGTCTTTGCCCCCTTTGGCATGAATTTGCGCTCCACGTTGATCCGCCTTATCCACGTCGAGAGCAGGAGGAACGCGCCAAACGAGATTATTATGGCCCCCCCGACCTGGTTGAGCCCCTCGACCAGCTCGCCCGTATACTGCGACAGGACGCTGTTGATGAGCACGCCGAGCACGGAGAACACCACGGAAAAGCCCAAAACGAAAAAGACAGAGTTCAGCACTATGCGGGTGCGGTTTATTGATACGGTCTTCGAGGCGCCGGACTGGGAGCCGTCGCCGCGGTGCGTGAGATCCGCAATGGTGGTGCCAGATATGTACGCCAGAAACGCCGGTATCATGGGGAGTATGCAGGGGGCCGCAAAGGACCCCATCCCCGCAAGGGCCGCTATGGCAAGATTGAGCTCTGTCATGTGTATGGGAGCGGCAAAAATGCATTAAAGAGTTGTTCCAGATTCTGCCTCTTCGCGTTAACAGTTGGCGGCCCTGCCCGCCCTGCGGGCCTCACGTACCCGGGGCGGCGGGCTTTGGCAGCTGCCTGCAGTCGACGCAAAAGGATCCCCGACCATTTGCTTTTTATCTGAGATCACGCGCGGGGCCCCATGAACAAGAGGTTTGTCATAGTCGGCATAGCACTGGGCGTGGTGATCACCATTGCCGTGATAGTGGGCTCGCCCGCGCTCGGCGGGTTTGACATGATGCGCTGATTATGTGGCCCCGGCGCGTGACGCCGCGCGGCGTCACGCCACGGCGGATTTCAGAGCCTCTCCTACGGCGTCGATATCCTCGTCCTCAAGCCAGGCGGTGGCCGACATTCGGATGCGGGCCTCGCCCCTGGGTACAGTCGGGTATCTGATTGCCGGGGCGTACACGCCGGCCCCGTACAGGCGCTCTGAAACGTCCGCGGCGCGCCGCTCGTCTCCGATCATTACGGGCATGATGTGCGTATTGGACTCGGTGGGATGCCCCGCCTCTGAAAGCGCCCCTGCCAGCCTCCTTACGTTGTGCGCCAGCTTGGCCCTGCGGCTGCGCATCACGTCGGACGCGAGCATCCTGCGGTATGCATGCAAGGCAAAGTACGACGGGAGGGCCGACGTGTATATGAACGCCCTTGAGCGGTTGACGCACAGGTCCACGACGTCGCCGTCCGACGCCACGTACCCCCCAAACGAGCCGAGCCCCTTGCTGAGGCTGCTGGTGTATACGTGGGGCCCCCGTCCGTCGCGCGGGGAGACTCCCAGGTGCTCGGGGGTGCCGCCGCCTGACTCCCCCAGCACAAAGTCGCCGTGGGCGTCGTCTACCACCAGGATGGCGCCGCACTTGTCTGCCACGTCACGCATGGGTTTCAGCGGCGCGACGTCCCCGTCCATGCTGAAGACCCCCTCCGTTATTATCATGGTGCGCCCGCGCCCGTCCCCGGCGTGCGCGGAGATCTTGCGCTCCAGATCGGCCACGTCGTTGTGCGCATACGTGACGGTTTGCGAGCCGCCTGCAAGCCTGCACCCGTCTATTATGCTCGCGTGGTTGAGCTCGTCGCTGAATATGACGCTGCCCGCGGCGGCGCCCTTCTCTGCATTCCACGCCGCTCCGAGTGTCTGTATGGCCCCTATGTTGGCCATGTATCCCGTCGGATAGACGAGCGCGGACTCGTACGACTTTGACTCGGCAAGCGCCTCCTCGAGCATCATGTGGGATGCGTCGCCGCCAGAAAGCAGTCGCGAGCTTGCAGGGATTTGCGCCGGCTCCCCCTGTCCGGTGCCGTCTTGGCCGGTGCCGGCGGGGGTGTTATCGCCGCTGTCGCCGCTTCGCGCGCCGCCTGATGCCGCCTCCCCTCCCTGCTGTCCACCCATCCCGAGGTAGTCGTTTGAGCACAGGTTGATCAGGGAGTGCCCGTCGATTGTAATGTACTGTCCGCGGGTCTGTCCGTGTCGCAGCCTGCGGTACAGTCCGTCCCCCCTTGCCGCCCGGAGTATCTCTGCTGCAAAGGAGGTGGCCCGTCTTGTCGGTGGTGGGGGTGGTGATGGCGGTGACGATGGCGGACGCGCCGCCCCCTTCGCCCCTTCGTGCTCCGGACCGTCCGCGGCCGGCGTTGAGTACGGGTGCGATGCCATTTTGCGCCGCCCGTCCCCCTCGTCAACCCCGGCCGGTCATTGCTGCCGGAGGCCGATCTCCTCGATCATCGTCTTGTCCCTACCCGCGTCGTTGCCGGGTCTGGTCAGGTACCCTCCCGTGATGATGCCGTTGGCGCCCCCGAGCAGCAGTCTCTTTCCGTCGTCGTCAAGCGTCTCCTCGCGGCCCCCGGATATCTTTATGATGGATTCCGGCAGGACGAACCGCAGCACCGCAAACACCCTGACAATCTCGGACTCTGGCAGTTTAGTCTGAAGCTCAAGCGGGGTGCCGGGCATGGGCACCAGCATGTTTATCGTGACCTCCTCGGGGCGTATGCGCGCAAGCTCCATGACCAGCTCCAGCCTCTGATCCCGGGTCTCCCCCATCCCGATTATCCCGCCGGTGCAGAGTTCCAGCCCGGCCTCCCTTGCAATCTCCAGGGTGTCGAGCCTGTCCTGGTACGTGTGGGTGGTGCAGATCTCGGGGAATTTTGAGCGGGAGGTCTCCAGGTTGTGGTTGTATCTGCGCACGCCCAGCCCCTTCAGCTCCCGGGCCTGCTGCGCGGTAAGGAATCCCAGGCTGCACTCGACGGGTATCCCGACCTCCAGGTTTATGCGCCGTATGATGTGGCACACGTCCTCAAAGTCCTTTCTTGAGGGCTGCCGCCACGCCGCCACCAAGCAGTACGAGTCGGCCCCCTCGTCCCTTGCGCGCCTCGCGGACTCTACAATCTCCCCGGCGGGTGGGAGTTCGTACGTGTCTATGCCCGTGTCAAACAGGGCCGACTGGGCGCAGAACGAGCAGTCCTCGCTGCAGGCGTTCTTTTTTATGTTTGCCAGTTGCTCCACGTCCACGGACCTGCCGCCAAGGTCGCGCGTTATCTCGTTTGCGGCATCGGCAAGTGCCCCGAGCACCGAGTCCGGCACGTTGAACAGGGCGGCGGCCGACTCGGAGGATATCCCCATGCCTGCAAAGACGTCCTCGAGGCAGGATGATACGAGGGCGCGCGGATCGCCTGCTTGCCCGTTGCCGTCTGGTTCGCCAAAGCGCCGCGTCATGGTTTACGTCTTGAAATCGCTCAAAACCTCTTATAATGCATTGGGGGGGGACGGGCGCGCTGCGGGCCGCCGTGCCGCTCCCGGGCCGCCTGCCTCATCCCCTTTCCACGCGCCTCTCCCTGGCCTCGCGGCCCGGACACACCAGGGCTCCGGTCGCGGGCCGATTGCACCTGTTGCAGTCACGTACGCCGTCAGAGGGATGGGGCCGCGTCCCTGATGGCCTTTGCCGTCCTCTCTACTAGCATGTCAATCTCGGGCGCGGTTATTGCAAGCGGGGGCACCAGCATTACGACGTTTCCAAGAGTGCGCAGGTACACGCCGTTCTTCCTGCCCGCCTCGTATATGGTGCGGTTGGCCGACGCCCCCGGGGGCGCCGGATCGGCGGTGCTCCCGCCGCCGGCCAGCTCGATTCCTGCCACCAGTCCCCTGCACCTGATCTCGCCGACTTCCTCCATGCTCGACATGTGCTCGGCAATCCGGTCTGCCAGTGTTTTTGAGGCCTTTGACACGTGTGACACCATGTCGTATTTCTTGTACATCGAGAAGTTCTTGTTTGCCGCCGCCGCCGCAATCGGGTTTCCCGCAAACGTGTGGCCGTGAAACAGGTGGCGCTGCTCGTCGTACGCGCCGAGGAACGACTCGTACACCCTTCTCGTGGCTAGGGTGGCCGCAAGCGGGAGGTATCCCCCCGTCAGCATCTTTCCGTACACCGCAATGTCCGGCTTTGAGCGCTCGGCCGAGTACACGCACATGGGCCCCAGCCTGCCAAACCCCGTGGCTATCTCGTCGACGATCAGCAGTATGTCGTTCTCCCTACAGATGCCGCTGACCTGCTCTTGGAACGACGGCTCGAAGACTCGAACGCCGCCGGCCATCTGGGCCCCGCTCTCCATTATTACGGCGGCAATCTCGTCCTTCCGGGCGGACAGAACGTCGGATATGTCCTCTATGCAGCGCTGAAGCATCTCTGGAGCCGCTACCGCCTCCCCGCCACCGCCGAAATTCGCGCCGCCCTGCACCGGAACCGGCAGCTCTATTGCGTCAAACATGTGCTGCCTGTACCTCTCAAAGAACTCCGGCACGTGCCCCGCCGACATGGCCCCCAGCGTGTCGCCGTGGTATCCGCGCTCAAACGACGCGATTGCAGTGCGCCCCGCATCCCCCTCGTTTGTCCAGTACTGAAACGCCACCTTTATCGCCGTCTCCACCGCCGACGAGCCGTTCTCAGAGTACAGCACGCGGTGCATTCCCGGCGACATGCCCACCAGGCCGCGGGCCAGTTTTTCTGCCGGCTCGTGGGTCAGGTTGAACAGGGGCGAGTGCTGCAGCCTTGCGGCCTGCCTTGAAATGGCACGCACTATCTCCCCGTTGGAGTGCCCCCACACGTTGCACCACATGGAGGCGACCCCGTCTATCATCCTAAAGCCCTTTGAGTCCGTAAGCCAGACCCCATCGCCACTGGATATCGAGTCAAACACGTCCCACTCGGACATCTGCGTGTTTGGATGCCACACGTTTGATGCCCCCGTATTCATGATGGATGGGCAGGCCCGCCCTTCCAATATAAACAGAATTTTGCGCCGCTGCCGCGACGGCAGGTCGGGCGTGCGGCAGGCAAGAAGGGTTTGGCAGTACAAGGCCTACCGATTGAGTCATTAATCAGGCTTTACTCGTAGTGACAGCGACATGGAGTCCGTATTTGTGACCGGCACCGACACGGGCGTCGGCAAGACGTACGTTGCGGCAGGCATTGCGGCCGCCCTGCGCCGCCGGGGCGCCTCCGTCGGCGTCATGAAGCCGTTTGCCGCCGGCGCCCCCGGAGATGTCGACGGGGACGCGGCCGTACTCGGGGACGCGGCAGGCTCCGGCGACGACCCTCCCCACCTGGTCTGCCCGCACAGGTATACGATGGCCGCCTCCCCATACACCGCGTGGATGCGCGGGGGCGAGCCCAAGCCGGACATCAACCGCGTCCTCGAGTGCTACGAGGAGATAGAGGGTATGCACGACGTGGTGGTAGTTGAGGGCATCGGGGGCGTGATGACTCCCATACTGCGCAGCTACTCTGTGGCGGACCTGATTGCCGACATGGGGATACCCGCGGTGGTGGTCTGCCCCAACGTGCTGGGGGCCGTAAACCACACCATAATGACGGTCGACGCATGCCGCCGCTCAAACGTTACAGTGCGTGGAATTGTAATCAATGGTGGGGCGGGGCGTCCGGACTCTGACAGGTATGACAGGCACGTGCTTGAGCAGGACCTAGAGGAACTGTGCGGCTTTAACATACTGGGGTTCGTCCCCCCGATGCCGAAGGCCGCTGCAGGGGAGGAGGCGGCGGCGGGGGCAAGGCAGACCACGTCCCAGGCGGTGGGAAGGCTGCTTGACGTGTCTCAGATTGCAGGGGCATAGCCGTCATGCCCCGCCAAGTATGCGGAGCCTCTTTGAGCCGGCCCCTTCCGTGCTGGTGCGGTCAAGAAACTCCTGAATATCTGCAAAGATGCGCGCAAAGCTGCCGCCGTCCCCTGTCATGACAAAGCTCTTTGCGCCGTACGGGCCGCCCTTTGCGGCCTCCTCGGAGAGCACCAGCCACACGTTGCCCGGCTCCGGCTGCGCCCTTCGGGCCCCGCGCAGCGCGCCGCGTATGGCAGGGGCGTCCGCGGTCTTCGGCACGCATATCACGAGCGCCCTGCTGGGATCCTCTGCAAGCGTTTTTGCGTCGGGCATCACAATGTCGAGATCCTCGCCGCCGTGGCGTATGCTCCTCTGGCTTTTTACGAGCATCCGGGTCAGCATGTAGTGCATGATGCCGGTTGCAAGCACCCCGTGCGCCATGCCGGGGGTTCCGCAGAGCCCCGCGACTTTATCGTGGCACGCGCGCACCATATCCTGCGCGGCCATGCCGGGGCGGCCTGCCGCGACCAGGCGCGGCACGGCGTCCGACTCTTGTATGTGCTCAAACAGGACGGCCTTTACGCGATCTGCGGCCTCGTCGTCCGGCGTGTCTTTATCTGATGCTAATTCATCGCCGTCGCCGTCGCGCACCACGTGAACATCCCCGCGTCCCGGCATTGCGGCCGCCGTCACCCGTTGTACCTGTAGTGGCGCTCGCCGCGTGACTCCTTGTCCGTGTTTATCCCCACTAAAACAAACTCCCCCCTGCCATCTGCCAGGGACTCCTCCGGGCGCAGCTGGTTCTCGTGCAGCTGCACGTACTCGTCCCACGTGAGCTTTCGGCGGCTGCCAATCTCGGACTCCAGGTCCATCTCCTTTACGATCTCCTCGTATCCGCGCTGCACCACGCCGCTGAACACCATGGCGCTGCTTCCGCTCCCGTACGAGCCAAACCCGATGCGCCTGCCCTCAAGGTCAACGCCCTTTTTGTACTCGAACTCCAGGCAGCTGCGGAACCCCAGGTATAGGGACGCCGTGTACAGGTTGCCTATCATCCTGGACGCGACCAGAGAGCTTGCAAGCTTTGACTCGTAGACCTCTTGGTACTGCCCGGTCTCTGTGAACCGCCTCGTAAACTCCTTGTCCCTCTGCATAAAGTCCCTGTCGGCCAGCACCGACTCTATCGTGCCGCGCGGATCCTTGGGCACGGGCTCCTCCAAGCCGATGTCCCGCAGCACCTCCTTCCACCTGGGAAGGTGGCGCCACTCGTGCCGCACCAGATACGCGAGAGCCTTTTTGCCCATCTTGCTGTACGGCAGGTGCATGTTGATGTAGTCCATGTGGTCCAGTATGGTGCCCTCGGGGCCCACGTCGATCAGCCCAGAGGACTTTACCTTTTTCTTGTACGCCTCGAGCGCCTTTTTCACCTGCATCATGTACAGCATGTTGGAGTATTCGCCGTGGACGATTGGCGTCTCCTTGCCAAACGGCCTGTAAAAGTCGTACTCGTCCTTTATCGACGTGGACGTGACGCGCGGGTCAAAGGAGAGCAGCCGGGGCTCGTCGGAGAGAAGCATTACCACCGCCCCCGCCCCCTGGGTCATCTCGCCGCCGGACTCTAGGTCGTACTTTGCAATGTCGGACACCACCACCATGGCGTACTGGTCCTCGGACTCTCCTGCGCGTATCCAGTTGGTGTTGTCGTACAGCGCGTACGAGCCGCTCACGCACGCGAACTTTGTCTCGACGCCGCCGCAGTGCTCAAAGGTGCCGGGCCCGTACACCTGCTCCAGCATCCCCACCACGTACGAGTTCATGGCCTTTGACTCGTCAAACGACGACTCCGTGGAGACGTACAGCCTGCCGATGTCCGACGGCGAGAGGTCGTTTCTCTGCATGATCTTGAGGCACGCGTTTGCCGCGAGGCATGCCGGATCCTGGTCCGCGTCGACCATCGCCATCTGCGAGACGCCCAGTCCCTTCTCCAGCTTTACGGGGTCGAGTCCGCGCGCCGATGCAAAGTCCGACGCGTCAAGGTACAGTCTTGGAATGTATATCGCAATGTCGTCTATGCCTGCGGCCATGCGCCTGATTCGTTCTGATTTACTAATAAGGCTTTGCGGCTTGTCCGCACGGTGTTTGAACGCGGCGCATAATATCGCGCACAATTACCGTCTTATCGGCGCGGAGTTTGTGTTTGTCTGCTTATTTTCGCGCGTACCGGGCATGCGTTGCACAGAGGAGTTTTGCAATGCGTTGGGCGCGGCCGGTTGGCGCCGCAACGGCGCGGCATTGCGGCAGGTTCGCGCGCGTCGGTGCAGAGGTTCGCGCCTACTGCAGGCCCGCGCCTGCAAGCTTGGCGTCGAACACGTCTGCAAAGAATTCGTATGGCTGCGCCCCCACCACCCGGCTGGCCTCGCCGTCGGGCCCTATCACAAAGAACGACGGGGTGGCGGAAAGACCGAGCGCCTTTGCGTCCCGGTTGCTTGCAAGTATGGCCGCGGAGTGCGGCCTGTCCTGCATGCACTGCACCCACTCACCCAGGTCCAGTCCCGGTATCTCTGATGCGAACCCTTCGAGGTTCTCATAGGACGCCCACCCGTTGTTCTCCCCCGTCCAGTTCTCGTACAGGACGTCGTGGTACTCCCAGAACAGTCCCTGGCCCCCGGCGCAGTGGGCCCCGTGCGAGGCCTCCACCGAGTCGGGCCCTATGATGTGGTAGTCCTTGAATATGATGCGCACCTTGCCCGTGTCCACATAGTCCTCCAGTATTCTGCCCTCCGTCTCGTGGAAGAAGACGTTGCAAAAATGGCACTGATAGTCCCCGAACTCGACTAGCGTTACCGGCGCCGACGTGCTTCCCAGTATGGGCGAGCCGTTCTCAAGAAGCATTGACGCGGCAGTGGGGGTCTCACCTTGCTGCGGTTGCTGCTGCATCACCCTGTCCGCACCGGAGGGGATCATGACCAGCGCGTTGTCTTCGCCGCCGCCGCCGCCGCCCTCCACCGCCCCCTGCAGGGCCAAAAACACCGCCACCGTAACCGCGGCCGTTACGCCCGCGCCGATCCCGATGGACGGTCCGTGAATCAACAACCAAGGGCGCGGCACGCGGTAAATTTAGACGTTGACCCCGCGGCAGGGCCGCATCTGATTGGTTTGCAGGCGACGATGCCAGGTCCTGACGCGGGTGCGCATACGGACGGATCTGCCCGCGCCTGTAACCAGACATCTGCAGCCGAACTCCTGCGACGGACATGCGTAACTCATGAAAATGTCGGTTCGAGGGCGGCCTGCCGCGCCAGATGTCGCTAGCATCCGGCCCTCTGCGCCCACGCGTCGCCCCCGAACTCGGATGACGCACAAAACCTCCTGTCCATGGATGCGTGTCCGTTTGCCAGCAGCAGTTCGTTGAGCGGCACGGTGGCAGGCTCCGAGCCGTACCCTGAGCACCACACCAAGGCAATGACTCGCCCATACGAGCCGTGACGCTGGCCGTCGTCCAGATCATATATTATGGTGGTGCCGGCGGGACACGCCGAGCGCGTAAACGACGCGGCCTCTGCATACCCGGGCTCGCCGCGCTCGGGCGTGTCGACCAAAGCGAGCCTGATGCGCACGTCATCGTTCACCTGTATCGTATCGCCGTCAATCACCCGGGATACGGTACCTGCCACGGCAGTCTGCCAAGGGATGTTGCGCGGGAGGGGCTGTACTGGAGCGACCTCCATGCCGTCTGATACGACGGCAGTGTCCGACGTGGCGTTTGGCGCGGGTTCCAACAGGGAGTCCGGCAAGACCGTGACGTCATCCCGGATTCCGGCCATACCCTCTTGGGCATTCTCTTCCCCCATCACATTGGACACAGCATCCTTGATCTGTTCCGGCATTAGCCACTGTATCGGATACACGGTTGCCACGCCGAAAACAAGGGCAAACGCCACACTACCGACAACCACGCCGGTTAGGCGCTTGGCAAACCTTCCCATAATGCGGTTGTGCAAACATGCTATTTTAGTCGGGGGGGGGGTGGTGGGTTCGCGAACAAACACGGACTCTAAACGAAATCTTTACGGATCAGGCTAAATGTCACAGCGCACGGCTGAAGTATCCAGAAAAGAGTTAGATCAGGCAGGGCGTAAAGAAAAGGGCCACGAGTGGTCAGGAGGATGGACGCGGTAAGCATAGGGCCTGAATCGGATGCAGCATGATCAAAACTGTATATTGCCCACAGTCCGGTGCAACACATGGGATGCGGGGCCGGCGCTTTCCTGCGCGGACGCGTGGTTGGAACGTGCCGCAGCCGCCATATCGCACCGCTTGTCGTCTCTCTTGCAATAGTTGCAGCAGTCATGTCGCATGCCGGCGCTGCATCATCTTATGACGACGGTTATAGCGAGGTTGGTACCGAATAGCCCGAAAGTGCCATATCCGGGCTGAATCTGTGTCCCGTCTGTTGTCCTGTTTTGCCGGCTCGAAATGGAAATATATGAATATAATCGCATCCAAAAAATGAAAAAGTATCTGCGCGCAAACG
>JAJEHG010000067.1 GCA_022823825.1 Nitrosopumilaceae archaeon
TTCTCCCTTGACATTGACAACTACGAGACGCCGCTGATGGCCTTTAGGAATAAAAAGGCGACAGCAGCGATCAGGAAAGATGACCCCGAATGGATGGAGAAGGACGCCTATGAGTAAGGGACCGACTTTTCATACAATACAAAACTGACCGCCGGCGCCAGTGGACGGGCAGCCTGCCACCCGCAGGTGGCGGGCCGGGCTTTACGCGTGTCCGACGCCTGCGGGAAGACGCCGCCTTGGGCATATGGGTGAACCCGCACGTGCCCCGTAAGCCTCTCGCCCGGCGGCGGGATGCCGGCAGGGCGCCATCAGAGCGCCTGGTATTCGGTGCTCCACTGGTGGTATGAGCGGATCATGTCCGGCGAGACGCTCGGCTTGCGGCGCTCCATTATCTTTCTAAAGTCGGACATGGTCAGGTCCCTCGGCTGCGGGGGCTCGTCCCCCTCCACGGGCTCCGTATAGTCCGGCGAGTCGAATATCTCATGGACCGTCATTATCTGCGCGGCCTGGCACACGTCCTTGATGTCGCTTGCGCTGTACCCGTCAAACAGCTTTGCCAGCCCAGCGCTGTTGAGCCGGTAGTCGGTCTTTAGCTTTGTAGTGTACTGCTCAAACAGGTTTTGCCGCGCGTCCTGCGTGGGGAGCGACACGTATATCCTCTTCTGAAACCTCCGCAGGAACGGCCAGTCAAGCGTCCACGGCTTGTTGGTGGCGCCAATTACATACAGCATGAGCTCCTTGCCCTTCGTATTGATGCCGTCCATCTCGGTGAGGAACTGGTTTCTGGAGCGCGACTCGCCCCCTATCTCGTTCTGCCTCGAGCCAAGCAGCGAGTCCACCTCGTCCATGAACAGGATCACCGGCTTGGACTCCTTCTCCGCATAGTGGCGCGCCATGTCAAACAGCTTCGAGACGTTCTTTTCGGCCTCGCCAAGCCACTTGCTCATCAGCGAGGAGGCGTCGGCGCTGATAAAGTAGCCGTCCATCTCGTTTGCGGTGGCCGCGGCCAGCATGGTCTTGCCCGTCCCGGGCGGACCGTACAGGAGCATGCCCTTTGGCCATCCAAGCGGAAACAGGTCGGGACGCTTTGTAGGGTATACAATCGACTCGCGCAGCGAGCTCTTTGCCTCTTCTAGTCCCACCACCTGGTCCCATGTCACGTCGGGCTTGTCCCGCATTATGAGATCCTCAAAGTCGTTCTCGTCCTCCTGGCGCTGTATCGACTTTTTCTGCTCCTCCGGTGTGGCGGACGGATCCACTGCCGGCTCCACCCCATGGGCCTGCTGCAGTACGGTTATTCTCTCATGGTACGAGTTGCACTTGTCTTTGTACAACGGGTTGAGCTTGCTTGAGGGGTACAGGTTGATGAGCTTTACCAGCGCGTCTATCGCCTGCTGGTAGTACGTAATCGCCATGCCCCGCGCCCCCTGCGAGTCGCACTTTATGGCCTCGTTTGCGCACATGCTTGCGGTACGCTCCAGCTGCTGGGGCGCACTCATGGACGGATCGTCGGCAGGCCCCGTCGGCGGCCGCAACACCTCGGGATCGCTTGGAGTCTGGCTCATGTTTGTGTGATGTCCGGTACAATTAGTATAAGGCAATGTGAACTAAGGCATACCTAGATGTCAAATTTTTTGCACCATTCATGTACGGACAGCCCCGAGTCGCGGGGTTTTTGCCACGCGCATGCGGGAAAAAGGCGTCAACAAGCGCTCGATGTTCCCGGGTGAGGCGGCCGCATTACGCCTAAAAGACGGATGTAACTACAGGCGTGCAGTCTACTAGGCGTGCAGTCTAACTAGGCGTGCAGTGGCCGCAGGCGGCCTGCTAGTCCTTGATCTCGATGTCTGCCAGGTTCGGCATTGCGCTGCATCCCAGGCTGCCGCACGATGCGTCCTCTTTGGATGGCTCCTCTTCGGCGGGGGCGGGATGAACGGCGGCATCTGCGGCTGCCGTTTTGGAGGATCCCGCAGCGGACGTCACGGTTGCCGCCGGCCCTGCCACTGCATCGGAACCTGCCTCAGGTCCGGACCTGTCCCCGTTGTCGAGAGAGTAGGGCCCGTCCCCGCACATGTGCGTGTGCATCTCCCTTATGCGCTCAAGCGACGTCTGTGCAGAGATCAGCATTCCCTGCACGTCACCCTCTATGACGTCAAGGGACTCTGCAGAATCACGTATTATGGACATAAGCTGGTTTGTCACGTCCCCGAGGGCTCCTTTCTCGGCATGCTTTGTCGCGATATACTCGGCAATCCAGACGAGTCTGCCCAGGTCCACCAGCTCGCCGTCATCAAGACGTCGCATGTCATCAGCGGATATGAAATCGACGCACGGCTCTGCCTCGGCAAACCGAGGCGCGTTGGCGCGGGTGCCGTCGCCGGATTCCGTGGCGCGGGCGGCATCGTTGCAACTATTGTCAGTGCCGCCACCGCAACAGCAGGCGGCGCTTTTTACGGCGGCGTCGGCAGTGTCATCCCCGGCCGCCCGCCGTACCTTTTCCTGGTCAACCAGGGAGGCGGCCGCGTCAAGCCCCCGCCTGTGTGTCGCCGGGCGCCGTATCTTGCCTAGCAGCATCGTCTGCATGCTCCCGGTATCTCTAGTTTATCATACTGCTTTCTTAATTTAGAGTCGACGATCAACTTTGCTTGATCAAATATTGTCGAGACCTCCGCGTTGGACCGATCGAGGCTCAGGTTGGAACCGGATATCGTGGCCGCGTCCAGGATGACGCCGCCCAGGTGGGCCGACGCGTCGTGCAGGCTTCTCAGGCACCCGGGCGCCGCGTCCCGGGCCAGCTGCATGTGCGCGGTGCGCACCACATACAGCGCAGGCAGCAGCATGCGGGGCATCTGGCGCGCCGTGGCAGGCGTCGCCGCCCTCTGACGTGCGCGGCCCAGCGCCTCAAGCATGACGGACATCACGTGCTCCAGTCCCATCGACTTGGCGTGCACCTCGTTGCAGGGGTCGTACCGGGGGGCCAACCGCCTGTTGCGCGTGCGTACGTCGCGCACCTGCCCCCTTAGGGATGCGATCGCGGAGTCAAGCGCGTCGGTGGCAAGTTCCAGCCTCGCAAGTATGCCAGAGGTGGTGATGTCAGCGCCGGTGGCAGTGTGGCCCAGCCAGTACAGGGGGTCTATGCCATGCCCCGCACGCCCCATGATGGCGCCGCGCACGGCGCCCCCGGCGGCCTCGTGCCCCTCCACGCCCACCTGCAAGTCAGATGCCAGCATGCATACATGTTACGCGGTGCGTATTTGAGCGGGTTGTGCTTCCGCACGGAGTGACCGCGGTCACGCACGGGCGCAGTTACTAGGAAATTTTTTATCAGTTGTTCAAACGAATTTAACTTTGCAGTTTAGTTATGGGTGTTGCGACACACCTGCATGGAGGGTGAGAGTGAGCTTACAGTTAGTCTGGAGGAGCTGGGCCTAAGCAGGTACGAGGCGCGCGCGTATGTCGCCCTGATAACAAAGGGGACCATGTCGGCAGGCGACTTGGCATTCTACTCGGAGATTCCGAGGGCCAAGATATACTCCACCATGAAAAAGCTCGCAAGCAAGAACCTTGCCATAACGTCCAACACAAAGTCCGCGATGGTGTGCACGGCGGTCCGGCCGGAGGATGCCTTTGACGGCATCATACACAAGCAGATCCAGAAGGTGACCGCGATGAACGCGCTTGTGGAGGATCTCAAAAACGTAAGCGAGATGAACAGGAGGGCAGGCGACTCGGAGGAAAAGCGCTACATGCAGATAGGGACGGGCAGCGTGCTGCCAAAGCTCCAGGAAATGACGCTCAACGCAGAGGCGTCCATCATAATAACTGCCGACGACGGAGGCCTGGGCCTCTTGTCCGGATGCAGGGACCAGCTGCTTGCCGCACAGAAAAAGGACGTAAGGATCAGGTGCATCATACCGCACGGCGAGGTGTGCTCCGAGTCACACAGGGCGCTGCCGCGCGGCGTGGAGTCCAGGGCCTCGCACAGTGCGTCGGGAAGCTGCATCGTATTTGACGGGACGGACGTAATGATCCTCGACGGCGCCGACGGGCGCGGGGCGGTATTCGAGTCGGCACCCACGCTCGGCTCGGCGCATACGGCGATATTTGAGAAGGCGTGGTCCGAGTCCATACCCATCGACGCCCTTGCGGACATGGTGCCAGAAGACGCGCGCCAGATATGCCGCATCATAAGCACGACGCGTACGGGCGGACTGCAGTACCTGCTGGGGGAGATGGCCAGGACAGCATCAAGGAACGGCGACGGCGGCGACTACAACGGCCACGCCGCGAGGCTGTACGGGCTGCTAGAGCGGGACGGAATAGCGCCCGACTCCAAAAGGCCGCTCGAGGAGGTGCTCGGCATGTTCGATGCCATAATGCAGATCACGTGCTCGGGGAGCGCCTGCATAGACGCGAGGGGCCGAAACGTCACTATAGAGTCGCCCCAGAACAGCAGCAGCTCGCTTCCCTGGGTATCCATGCTTGAGGGATACCTGCGCGGGCGAGGATATGCCATCAGGACGGCCAGGCAGAGCAGTCCGCCCCCCAAGCACGGAGACGCGGGCGAAAGATTCCACATGCGCATAGACAAAAATTAAAAACAGACCGCCGCGCCGCACCATAGTATGATAGAGGACAGGATAAACGAGATGGGAATCGTGCTGCCGAGCGCCCCGGCGCCTCCGGCAGGCTCGTACGTCCCGGTCGTAAGATCCGGCAGCCTGCTTTACATATCGGGGCAGATTCCGCAAAAGGACGGCAAGATAATGTTTACAGGAAAAGTGTCAGACTCCAACATTACAAGGGCCCAAGAGTCCGCGCGCCTCTGCGCCATAAACATACTGGCGCAGGCAAAGTCACACCTGAACGATCTCGAAAGGGTCGAGAGGGTAGTGTCGCTGACAGGTTTTGTCAACAGCGTGCCGGAGTTTACACAGCATCCCAAGGTGATCAACGCGGCATCCGACCTGTTCGTGGAGATATTCGGGAGCGGGAGGGGGAGCCACAGCCGGATGGCAGTCGGCGCCTTGAGCCTCCCACTGGACGTCATGACCGAGATAGGGGCCATAATACAGGCAAGGGACTAGCCGCGCCCGCAGCTGCCGTGCGCGGCGCTCCCGACGCCCCAGGACCGCGGCCATGGCAGGCGCGCGTCCGGAATGGCCCGGTCTGGGACCCGTACAGCCTTGCTTTTTATTGTCCGGCGGGCGCACACAGGCATCATGGACGTTGCAGTCATGATGGAGCGGCAAAAGTACATCTCAGTGGAGACCTACAGGAGGGACGGCACGCCGGTAAGGACGCCGGTCTGGTTTTATGTAAAGGACGGGCAGATAGTGGTGGTCACGAGATCAGAGACGGGCAAGGCAAAGCGTCTCAGGGCCAACCGCAGGGTCAGGATTGCGCCGTGCACCATAAGGGGCAGGGTCAAGGGGCCGTGGGCGTCAGGCGGGGCCGTCATACTAGACGGAGAGCAGACTGCCGCAGCGGCAAAGACGCGGGACAAAAAGTACGGCATGATGGCCCGCCTGGCAAGGTCCCTCACCGGCGGCAAGGGCGAGCTTTTTGCGTTTGCGATAAAGCTTGACGACGCGCACGACGCTGCAGAGCCGGCATAGGCGTGCGGCGGGATCACTTGTCCGCGATCCGCTTGTTAAGCTCCGAGACGAATTTTTTGATCCTCGAAAGCGGTATCAGCGCGCCGCATGCCCTGTCGTGGCCGCCGCCAGAGCCGCCCAGCTCGGCGGCCAGCACGTTAACAATCTTGCCCAGGTGCACCCTGCAGGACCGGGAGCCGCGCACGGATACGGAGTAAAAGTCCTCGTTCTTCTTTGCCTTGTATGCCACGCCCACGTCCTTGCCGGACAGGCCCAGCACAAAGTTCACGGCGCCGCCGGCCCCCGCGTCTGTTATCTCCATGTGCGCAAGGTTCCGGGTCTTTCTGAGGCCGGCCTTTACCTTTGCGATCATCTCAGAGAGCCGCTCGACTTGGGACTGCGCAAACTCAAAGGAGCCGGGGATCTCGTGCGGAAACTTCGAGTCGGCCAGCGCGTCGACCAGCGACTGCAGGTATGCGCCGTCCTTTTGGTGCCCGGTGATGTTGTACGTCATCACGGTCGCGCTGATCAGCGCAAACTGCCTGTCGTACATCTGCAGCAGCCGCGAGCCGAGGGGCCTGTCCTCCATATAGTCCGTTATGGCGGCGCACGAGGCGACAAACGTCGCATGGTCCGACATCTTTGACTTGAACGAGTCATATACGAGCACCGACGCGCACTCGTTTGTGTTGTGCACCATGCGCACTCCCAGGTTCGAGAGGCGCCGCGCCGTGCCTGCATCTATCGCATGGTGATCCACATATGTAACGGACACGCGCTTTTTTCGCAGCGACGAGACGGTGTCCACAAACTCGTCCTGGTTTTTTTTGCTAAGTCCGAGATCACATATGAACAATTTTTTGAGGGACGGGTCGGCCGCAATATCCTCAAGGGCCTTCATCTGTCCCGGATAGTCAGTCAGGACCGTGTCCCCCCCGTGCGCCTGCTTTACCAGCGCGGCGGCGCTTATTCCGTCCAGGTCCTCCCTGTGCGAGAGGCATACGACGCGGGTGCGCTTTGGAGCAGCGGCGCGTCCTTCGGCCTTCCGGGTCCTTGCGGGCGCAGTTCTCACGGAATTTGCCAAAGACGTCCTTTTAGCAGGCCGCGCGGTCCCGGGCGCCTTTACAGCGGCAGCAGGGCTCCTCGGGGCCCTGCCAGTCGACGCAGCGGCGGCGGCGGCCCTTTTTTTGGCCGCGCGCGCCCTAGTGGGTGCAGGCGCCTTTGGTGTGCGGCTAACGGAGGGCTTTGAGGCGGCAGCAGAGGCCATACAAAACCGCACAAGGGCGCCTCAATTTAAATGGAGAATCAAGATGTGCGGAAAAAATCACAAGTCCGTCAAAACGCAGCCGCCGGCACCCGTGCGCAGGCAAGAAGCGTCACTCGCGGCGGTGGCGGCGGCCGTGGCGCTGGCAGGCATAATTGTCACTGCCCCCGTACCGGCCGCTTACAAGGGCTGCCGAGTCCACGCACACATCGTAAAAGGGCAGTCCGTCCCCCTGCGTACGATAGTCCACTTGTTGTATGCGCCGAAGCTCGTCCGGTGACGCTCCCAGCACCATGTCGTCAAGCTCCTGAAGCTTTCTGCGCTCATCAGGGGTCATGTCGCATTCTTCCATTATGTGCATTTATGGCAGAGGATTAAATTATTAGGCCATTTGCTAAAGTTTGTTGACGTAATCCGGTACAATGTGGAACCTCGCACGCCATGCGGCTGTATCTCCAAAACAGAATAAATAGACGCGGGCCCGTACATACAGCATGAAGACCAAGAATATCGGCCTGAGGGGGATAGAGGTTGCAGACACCAGGATATCCAACATAGACGGCGAGAAGGGCAGGCTGATATACAGAGGATACGACATAGTAGATCTCACCAAATACTCAACGTTCGAGGAGACGGCGTACATACTGATTTACGACCAGCTGCCGACAACGCACCAGCTCAACGAGTTCAAGTCAAAGCTGTCAGATGCGCGGAGCATACCAAGGCAGATGCAGCGCAACATGTCCAACTGGAGAAAGGACGCGGATCCCATGGACATGCTGCAGGCCTTTGTGGCGGCCCTGGCAGGATACTACGACGAGGAGTTCTCCACAAAGGAGGCAAGCTACGACAGGGCAATCAACCTCGTCGCAAAGGTGCCGACCATAGTCTCAAGCTGGCAACGGCTCCGAAGCGGCGAGGAGATAATAGATCCGGATCCCAGCCTGTCACATGCGGGCAACTTCCTATACATGATGTCAGGAAACAGGCCGGATCCCGAGGTCGAGAAGATATTTGACACGTGCCTCATACTGCACGCGGACCACACGTTTAACGCGTCCACCTTTACGGCAAGGCAGGTCGCCTCCACCAGGGCCCACATGTATTCGGCCTCAAGCGCCGCAATCGGGGCGCTGAGCGGCGAGCTGCACGGCGGTGCGAACACAGAGGTGATGAAGATGCTGCTTGAGATTGACAAGCAGGAAAACGTAGAGTCGTGGGTAAAGGAGAGGCTGTCGGAGGGCCAAAAGATAATGGGCATGGGCCACGCAGTATACAAAACGTTTGACCCCAGGGCCCAGGTGCTAAAGGAGATGTCAAGGCGGCTTGCGGCAAAGACCGGCCAGAGGTGGTTTGACATGACAGAGGGGGTGGAGACCACCACAATGTCCGAGATGAAGCTGAAAAAAGACATGGACATTTACCCCAACGTCGATCTGTACAGCGCGTCGATATACTATATGCTCGGGATACCCGTCGACCTCAACACCCCGATATTTGCAATATCGCGCTCAGTAGGATGGGCCGCCCATATAATAGAGGAAAAGTTCGCAGAGGCCGCGCCCAAGCCCGCGCTTTACAGGCCAAAGGCAGTCTACGTGGGCAAGTACTGCGGCCCCGAGGGGTGCGAGTACAAGACCATCGACCTGCGCGGGTAACCGGCGCGACAGATCAGGGTCGCGGCAGTAATCATGATGGCCGCGGACGGCGGCAGCGCGTGACTACGCATCAGGCAGACTCTGGTGCAAGACGGCCCAATCCAAGCGCCCGCCACCGGATGCACAGCATGCAGAATGCTAGTTGCGGCTGTCAAGCCAGGCCTTGTGATCGGATATGGAATATTCGCGACGGTACAGGACCTCAAAGGCCATGTCGTAAAACGAGATGCCGCGCCTCTGGGCCTGGTCATCAAGCCATCTGAGTCCATCGGCCAGTTCAGGGTCGTCGTCGGCAGTCTGGGCCAACTCGTCCATCACACTCGTAAAGAAAGAGTCGCTCATGACTCCAGATGTAAAAAAAGAGTCCATAAGGCATGCATTCAAAATATGTAGACAAAAACGGTTTATTTTTTTGACAAGAGCTGATCGCAGGCACAGGTGAGGAGGAGAAGGGTAGAGAAGCACGGCCGCTGCGGGGCAGGGCATGGTGCGGTGCAGGCACAAGCCGTCGGGGCAGGCAGTCCCGCGTCTGTCACCACTGTTTCCCCAAGTTCTCTCTCCCCCCCCCCCACCCCCATCCTTCTCCTCCCCATCCTTCTGTCAGCATGTGCACATCAGATGGCAAGAGGGGAGAGGGGAAAACCCGTATACAAGTGACAGGGAAGACAGTCCAAGTCCGAACATATGCATGTCGGCGGCAGTGAACGACAGGTTGCAGTGCACCACCAGATGCCGCATGATTTTCATGGATGCATCGGAGGACACAAGTTTAGAACGTTTATTTAGTATGAAGAGATACACAGAGCAATTATGGCAGCAATTGACAAAGCAGCAATCGGATTCTCAATTGCAATTGTGGCAGTAGGCGTGGCCTTTGCAATGTTTGGAGAGGCGACACAGAGCAATACGCTTGCACCTGTGGCACCAATTGAGAGACCAGCACCAGTCATGGAACCCGAGCCAGAGATGATGGAGCCGGAGCCAGAGATGATGGACAAGGACAAAGAAACTACAATGAAGGACAAGATGGCACTCACCATCGAATTTGGAGCAGGAGCAGAAATGATCGAGGTACTCACGTCGTATGAGCTAAGCGACGAAGAGACCGAATGCCCAGAAAACAAGCTTGGAATCAGCGGCTATTGCGTCCCATACTACATCAAGGGAGGAATGGTAACTGATGTCAGCGTCAACACTGAGGACAACGCAGTGGTCATCACAATCGACGCAGCAGAAGACGGAAAGCTGACGCTCATCAAGTCAAAGGAAGGCATCGAGTCAATCGAGCTCATACTTGTAGACGGCGAAGAGACAGACGACTACACCGTGATGGAAAAGTCAGAAATGATGAAGGACAAAGACATGGAAGCAATGAAGGAAAAGCAAGACGATACTGAATATGGAGACGGCATGGCAAGAGACAACGAGGAGGTAGAGACAACAGAGGAACCTGAGACCATGGCAGGACCTCAGACAGTCACAGTCGACATGCCAGAAGGAACGGCATTGCCGGGATGTGAGGTAGACGACGCATGCTTCATACCAGCAGACGTTACAATCAACGTAGGAGACACGGTATCATGGGTCAATTCCGACTCGGCAGCACACACCGTAACCAGCGGCAGTGCGACGGATGGACCTACGGGCATCTTTGACAGCAGCCTGGTCATGGCCGGCGCGGTCTTTGAGCATACGTTTGGAGAGGCAGGCACCATCGAGTACTTTTGCATGGTTCATCCATGGATGGAAGGCACGGTAACTGTAAACTAGGATTTTTTATTTTTGTTTTTTAACTGGCAGTGCGCGCCGTGCGCGGCCCGCGCATACGCCAATCACGCGAAAGTTGCGCCAAGATCAGCCACACTCTAGCGTACGGCATCAGGCAAAAGTCAGAAGGCATCATGCCTGCAAACACAGCACTTTCTGCGCCCCGTACAGTATCAGACACGTATGAAAAATACAGGGTTCGGCTGATTCGACCCCGTAGGCGTGAAGACCCCATCAGGTGACCCCGTGCAACATGCACGGCCAAGATCCGCGGAGTCATCAGGGGTACAAGATGCACTACAGACAGACGGTACGGGAATGCAGGGGGACATGGGACAGAGCTCTAATGCCATACTTGCAAGGAAGCTCCCAATTCGGGCAGGCGATGGGATCCCAGTTACCGGTTCTGCATCATCTTTTTCTGGAGAGTGCGGTTGTATGACACGCCGAACCTGTGCGACTCGTCACGGGCATGCTGCAGTATCTTAAGTGACTGGTCGCTTCTCGGGATTACGACCGGGTCGCTGCGCCCCGGCACGTACACCTCCTCGTTCTCCTTTGCAAGCGAGATGCAGGGCAGGTCGTGCAGTCCCAGCTTGTAAAGTGACTTTAGCGCGGCGCCAAGCTGCCCCTTGCCACCGTCAATTACCACCAAGTCCGGAAGTTCCGCTGTTTTTTTGTCCGTGCAGGGGTCGGCAGTAGTGGCGGCATAGTCGTCGTTGCGGTCTCTGTTATCCGCATTGCCATTGCCGCCGCGGCCGTCCGCCCTCTTGTCCAGGATTCGGCGATACCTCCTGTGTACAACCTCAGATATCATCGCGTAATCGTCGCGGCCTCTCACGGTCTTTATCCTGAACCTGCGGTAACCCGATTTGTCAGGAACGCCCCCCACAAACCTCGACATTGAGCCCACCGCAAATGCCTCGCCATGGTTTGAGATATCAAAGCACTCTATGACGTGCGGGATGCGCGCCAGTCCGAGCGCGTCTTGCAGCTGCAAGAGTCCGGGAGACTCTGCAGACGTAGGGCGGCCGCTCCCAATACGGCCGTCCCCGGCACGGGAAGGGCCCCCGGTCCTGTCATAGCTGCCGCCAGTGCCGCCTGCCGAATCGTCAGCTCCGCTTTCGTGCACTATCGCCACGTTTCTCAGTATCAGGTCAATCATCTCCTTGCGCCTTCCCCTCCGAGGCACCGACAGGTCCACCGCGTGGCCCGCGCGCTCGGAGAGCAGGGACTCCAAGAGCCCCGCGTCCTGCGGCATCTCGCTTAATATGATGTGGTGCGGTATGCGCCGCGTCGTATAATACTGGTACAGGAACCCGGCAAACGTGTTGTCGGCCATTGCATCAAACACGAACTTGTCGCTGTCCCGAATCACGCCGTGAATCATGCGAAACGTCATGACCACGGCCGTGTGGTCTCGTACTGCAACGCCAAAGTACTCCTCGTCGGAGCTTTTCACGCGCTCCATCTTCTGGCCCGAGTTCAGCCCGTCAAGGCGGACAAGCGTGTCCCGTATCTCGATCGCGCGCTCAAAGTGCCTCGCGTCGGCGGCCTCCTTCATCTGCAGCCTCAGTTTTTCAGAGAAGACCTTTAGCTGGTCGGATCCCGCAAGGACATCCTTTAGTGCGTCGACATGGCCCCGATACCTCTTCTGGGCCGACTCGAACTCGCAGGGGCCCTCGCAGTTTCCGAGGTGGTACTCCAGACAGACCTTTTTTGGAAGCGTCTTGCAGATGCGTATCTGAAACGCCTTTCTCAGCGCCCCGACGGTGAGTATCTTGGAGCTCCCCTGTACGAACGGCCCAAAGGTCTGCCCCTTGCCAAGAAAGCGCCCGTCACGGGTCCGCCTGGCCACCAGCAGCCGCGGATACTCTTCATCAGATATCCGCAGGTACGTATAGCGCTGCCGGTCCTTGAGCTCGATGTTAAAGCGCGGCCGGTGCCGCTTTATCATGTTGGACTCGAGCAGGAAGGCCTCGCCCTCCGTGTCGGTTATCACAAACTCCACGCCCGCCACAAGCTCTACTAGCCGTTGCGTCTTGTAGTTGTCGTGCGTCTTGTTGCCAAAATACGACCGTACGCGCTTGCGAAGGCTCTTTGCCTTGCCGATGTAGATTATGCGCCCTTGGCCGTCCTTCATTATGTAGACTCCGGGGCCGTCAGGTATTGCAGCAGGCTGTATGTCAAACGGCCGCGGGGGAGGCGGCGTGGTGGTGCTGGTGGCGGTGGTGGTAGCAGCGGCGGCAGAGGCAGGCGTCATTTCAAGACAGTCACGGCAAGAACTATGTCAAATATCACTGCTTGTCTGTGGCCTGCCGCGCCCTTTTGCGGCAATCTCCCGGCGCAGGTACCGCCCCGTATGGCTCTCCGGCACCTCTGCCACCTGCTCGGGCGTCCCCGTGCAGACTATCTGGCCGCCCGCCTCGCCTCCCTCGGGGCCCAGGTCTACTATCCAGTCCGAGTTCCTGACCACGTCCATGTTGTGCTCTATGACCACCACGGTGTTTCCCAACCGGACAAGCCGGTCAAGCACGTCAAGCAGTTTTTGCACGTCTGCAAAGTGCAGCCCCGTGGTGGGCTCGTCGAGTATGTACATGGTCCGGCCCGTGCTGGGTCGGGACAGCTCGGATGCAAGCTTTACCCTTTGCGCCTCCCCCCCAGACAGGGTGGTGGAGGGCTGCCCCAGCTTTATGTATCCGAGCCCCACGTCGGCCATGGTCTGCAGCTTTGAGCGCACGGCGGGGACGTTTGCAAAGAACTCGAGCGCCTCGTCTATCGACATGCCAAGGACCTCTGTGATGTTCTTTCCCTTGTACGTGACTGCAAGCGTCTCAGAATTGTACCGCTTGCCGCCGCACTCGTCGCACGTGACCTGCACGTCGGAGAGGAACTGCATCTCTATCTGCTTTACGCCCGCCCCCTCGCATGCAAAGCACCGGCCCACCTTGACGTTGAATGAGAACTGGCCCGGCTCGTAGCCGCGCGTGCGCGCAAGCGGGGTCGAGGCGAATATGGCGCGCACGGGGGTGAATACGTCTATGTATGTGGCAGGATTCGAGCGCGGCGTCCTTCCGATGGGGGACTGGTCTATCTCTATCACCTTGTCGATGTACTGCATGCCGTCTATCTTCTTGTGCGCGCCCGCCCTGGCGGTGGACTGGTACATGCGCGCCATCAGCCCCTTGTAGAGAACCTCCGTGACCAGGGTTGACTTGCCGGAGCCGGACACGCCGGTCACGCAGACAAACTGCCCAAGCGGGATCTCCACGTCTATGCCCTTTAGGTTGTGCTCAGAGGCTCCCCGGATCACGACGGCGCTGCGGCGGCGGCGGCCGTCGTCTTCATGGCCCGCGTTGCGCGCCTCAGTCGATACTGTCATCTCTCCCCGCAGGTACGCGCTTGTAGGCGACCGGCTGTCGGCCAGCATCTCTTGGACCGTGCCCTCAAACACGACGTGGCCCCCGTGTATACCGGCCCCGGGCCCCAGATCCACGATATAGTCGGAGTTGCGTATGACCTCCTCGTCGTGTTCTACTATTATTACCGTGTTTCCCAGGTTGCGCAGCTTTGTGAGCGTGCGGATGAGCCGCTCGTTGTCCCGCTGGTGCAGCCCGATGGTGGGCTCGTCGAGCACGTACAGGACGCCGGTCAGGTTGGAACCTATCTGGGTTGCAAGCCTGATGCGCTGCGACTCGCCGCCGGACAGGGTGGAGCTTCGCCTCTCAAGGGTCAGGTAGGTGAGTCCGACGTTCATAAGAAACTCCAGCCGCTCCGTGATCTCCTTTAGTATGTCGCGCGCAATGTACGCCTCCATGTCGGAGAGCTGCAGATCGGAGAAGAATTTGTGGCACGACTCTATTGGCATGTCACACACCTCCATTATCCCCCTGCCGCCCACCATGACTGCAAGCGATTCGGGACGGAGCTTCTTGCCCTTGCATTTGCCGCACGGTATGTCGCGCATGAACTTTCGAAGCCAGTCCCGCTTCGAGTCTGACGTGGTGTTCTCAAGCATGTAATACAGGTCGTTCATCACCCCGTTGTACGTCTCGGGATCCTTCAGGGTGGACATCTTCTCCCGCCTCAGGCCGGTCTCAGGAGCCCCCCACAGCAAGAGCTGCATCTCCTTTTTGCTCAGGTTCTCAAGCGGGGTGGTCAGGTCGATCCCAAAGTATTCTGCGACGTCGGTCAGCTTGTCGGTCTTGTATGCAGAGTACTGTCCCCGCCACGGGACTATAGGGTACTCGAGCAGGCACATGGACCTGTCTGGAATCACGAGATCCTCGTCAAACTGCAGGTTGACTCCCAGCCCGTGGCACTCGTCGCACATGCCAAAGGGTGAGTTGAACGAAAAGTTGCGCGGCTCCATCTCGCCCACGCTCAGCCCGCAGTGCGGGCACGCGTTTTCCTGGGAGAATACCGCGTCCTTCAAAGAGGCGTCCTTGGCGCGGCCGCGGGTGCGGGTGTTCCTGTTGCTACTGCTGCTGCTGCCGCTGCCACCCGCGCCGCGCGACGACGTGACAGATATTACAACCGTTCCTTTTGACGCCTTTATTGCAGACTGGACGGACTCAAAGAGCCTGGAGCGCTCCTGCACGGTGGGCGTTATGCGGTCCACCACGATCTCGATATCGTGCCACTTTTTCTTGTCAAGCGTGGGAAGGCCGCCGCCCATAAGCGACGCCACCTCGCCGTTGACCCGGACGCGCGAAAAACCGTCGCGCCTTGCGTCGTCAAACACCTTTTCGTGCGTGCCCTTCTTCCGCTGTATCACGGGCGCCAGTACCAGAACCGGCCGCCCCTCGTACATCCTGAGCACGGAATCGCATATGGCGTCAAGTGACTGCGTCGATATCTTTCTGCCGCACCCCGTGCAGTGCGGCACGCCGATTCGCGCGTACAGGAGCCTCAGATAGTCGTATATCTCGGTGGTGGTTCCCACAGTGGACCTCGGGTTTTTTGCAGTGGTCTTCTGCTGTATGGAGATTGCAGGGGACAGTCCCTCGATGTAGTCGACCTCGGGCTTTTCCATCATTTCCAGAAACTGCCTTGCGTATGCGGAGAGTGACTCGACGTATCTCCTCTGCCCCTCCGCGTATATGGTGTCAAACGCAAGCGACGACTTGCCGGATCCGGACAGGCCGCTTATCACCACCAGGCTGTTCTTTGGCATGCTCGCAGTAATGTTCTTGAGGTTGTGGTGCCTGGCGCCCCGCACGGTGAGCCTTCCGGCATACTGCGCAGGGGTGATCCCGTTGGGGGCCGTGTCATAACCGTACGAGTGACTGGACCTGGTGGCGGCGGTAGTGGAGGAGGAGAGTGATGCGGAACCCAGGGGTTCCGTCTTCGCAGAGCCGTTACGGGTGCCCCTCTTTGACGCCGCCATCGCTGCCGCCGGTGTCGTCGAGACCGTCGTGGCCCTTGCCGCGGTCCCCGCCGCCCTTTTTCTTGCCAGCGCGAGTCCTCTTTTTCTGCTTTCCGCGGCCTCCGCCGCCCTTTTCACCATTTCTCGACTCGAGCTCCTCTGTCAGTCTTTTTATTGTATCCCTGCACTTCATGGCCTGCTCAAAGTCAAGATCGTGCGAATACCGCTCCATCTTGGCCCCCAAGTCGGCAATCTCCCTGTGTATGTCGTGTATGGACTTTGTCTTCGAGTCGTCAAACGCGCCCGAGTCCGCGGCGCCGGCGGGGATTGGCTTGGATATGGTCCTCGGCGTCAGCCCGTGCCGCGCGTTGTACTCGGACTGCCTCCGGCGGCGGCGCTCAGTCTCGTCCATGGCGGCCCTCATCGAGTCGGTCACGGTGTCCGCGTACATTATGACGGAGCCGTTTGCGTTGCGCGCAGCCCTGCCAAACGTCTGTATGAGGCTCGTGGTGTTGCGCAAAAACCCCTCCTTGTCCGCGTCAAGTATGGCCACAAGCGAGACCTCGGGGATGTCCAGCCCCTCCCGCAACAGGTTTATCCCGACAAGCACGTCAAACTCGCCCAGCCGCAGCTGCCGTATCAGTTCGGTGCGCTGCAGCCCCTCTATCTCAGAGTGCAGGTACCGCACGCGCACGTCCTTGCGCGACAGGTACTCGGCCAGATCCTCGGCCATCCTCTTTGTAAGCGTGGTCACAAGCACCCGCTCGCCGCGTCCGGCCCTGTCGCCTATCTCGGATATCAGGTCGTCCATCTGCCCCTTCGTGGGCCGCAGCTCCACGCGGGGGTCAAGCAGCCCCGTGGGCCGCACGAGCTGCTCGGCCACTCTCGAGGAGACCTCGCGCTCGTATGCGGCGGGGGTGGCCGACACGAATATAGTCGGGTGCCTCATCACGTACTCCTCGAACTCCTCGAACTTTAGCGGCCTGTTGTCGTACGCGCTGGCCAGCCTGAACCCGTGCGTCACCAGCTCGCGCTTGCGCGAGTGGTCCCCCTTGTACATGCCGTGCAGCTGCGGCAGCGTCACGTGCGACTCGTCTATGACCAGCAGAAAGTCCTCGTCAAAAAAGTCCATCAGGCAGAATGCCTGCTGGCCCGGCTTGCGGCCGTCAAAGTGTCTCGAATAGTTCTCTATGCCGGAGCAGTACCCCAGCTCCTCGATCATCTCGAGGTCGTATGCCGTGCGGGACTCCAGCCGCTGCCGCTCAAGCTCCGCAAGCTCGGGCAGCCTGCCGGCAAGCTCCGCCCTGATCGACAGGATCGCGTTTGCCCGCACGTCGCTTGCAATGAGGTAGTGCTTGGCAGGAAATATGCGGAGCTCCGGCAGGTCCCGCACCACGTCCCGCGACACCTTGTCAAGTATCGACACCTGCTCTATCTCGTCCCCGAACATGGATACGCGCACCAGGTCCTCGGAGTACGCAGGCGTGATCTCAAGCGTGTCGCCGCGGACCCTAAAGTTTCCGGGCGCGACCTCCGTGTCGTTGCGCTCGTACCGCGCGTCCACCAGTCTCTGGATCAGCGCGCCGCGCCCCAGCTGGTCGCCGCGGCGTATGCGCAGGGCCAGGTCGTCCCAGTCCCGGGGGTTTCCAAGGGAGTATATGCACGACACCGTGGCCACTATTATGGTCGGCTCGCCGGAGAGCAGCATCGCGGTGGCCTCCAGGCGCATCTTTTCGATCTTTTCGTTCACCTGCGTGTCCTTTTCAATGTACGTGTCAGTCTGCGGTATGTAGCTCTCAGGCTGGTAGTAGTCGTAATACGACACAAAGTAGCCCACGTTGTTGCGCGGAAAGAACTGCTTTAGCTCAGAGTACAGCTGGGCCGCAAGCGTCTTGTTGTGCGATATTACAAGCGTGTTCTTGCCGCATTTGGCAATCACGTTTGCCACGGTAAACGTCTTGCCGGAGCCCGTCACCCCGAGAAGGGTCTGTCTCTTGCTTTCCTGCACGCCGGACGCCAGCTCCGAGACGGCCAGCGGCTGGTCCCCGGTGGGCTCGAACGGTGAGACCAGCTCAAACTCGGGGGCGTGATCATACAGGGGGGAGAACGGCGTGCCGGTGGTGTCGGCGGCGGCGGCCGACACGTCTGCTGCAACGGTTCTTGCGCGCCCCATGATCACCACACCGGTTCGTCGACCATCCGTGGCCCGTCGTCTGTCACCTCGAACCCCATCACGCGGAGCGTCTCTGCGGCAGTCGGGGAGCCGCGCCCGAGTATCTGCTCGGCGAGCTCCTGGCGGCGCTTCCGGCTCATGTGCTGCCCTATCTTGTACTTGCCGTGCATGACCTCAGGCGTGATCTTCAGTATGGCGACCGCGTCGACCACCCCCATGTCTGGCCTGATCGGCTCGTAGTGGCCCTCCGGCTGGTACTTTGTCATGAGCCCGTTGAGCGCCATCGCCTTCTCGCCGCGGTCAGACACGATGCTGCACGCTCCCTTTATCACCACGCTGATGTACAGCGTGTCGGCAACCGACGCGTCGAGCGGATCCTCAAAGTAGGACGGCAGGAACTCCAGCTCCCTGTCGACCTCGAACCCGACCTTTGGGTTTCGGACAACGTTGTCGAGTTTCTCGCCGCGCGTGTGCGAGTGCATGTAGACGGACCCGTCAATGTACGCAAAGTTCATCGGTATGACCTGCGGGTACCCGTCGGAGTCTATGCTCGCGATCCGCCCTATGTGCTCAGAGTCGAGGAACTCCACCATCTTTTCCCGGGATTTGATGCGCAGTATGCCCGCATGCTGCATGGGGGCGGTGCCCCGCATAGTGCTATAAATCAAATGTGCGGGCACGGGCTGTGGGACTGTTGCTGCTGCCGCCGGAATGTGGCAGTCACGCCGCGGCTGCCTTTTCGCGCAGGGCGGGCATCACGTGGCTTGCAAACTTGTCAATCGAGCCGAAATAGTTCTTGCCCCAGAACCTGATGACAAAGTGGTTGACTCCGGCCTCCATGAACCTCTCGAATACCGGTATCACGTCGTCGGGGGTTCCCACGGCGGTGGATGATCGCGCGATCGGATCCGGAATCTTTGTCGCGGCCTCCCTCATCTTTACTATCCAGTCCTGGTTTGACATCGAATATTCAGTAAAGTACTTTCTAAAGTCAAAGCCCTCTATCTCCTTGAGCCCGTGCACCCGCAGTATCTCGGGCTTGAAGAGGCTCACCTTTACGGCCTCCTTCATGCGCGCCCACGACTCCTCGGAGTCGTCTGAAAAGTACACGTCAATGTCGAGCGCAAACTCAAAGTTGTCCTTTTCCTCCTGCGTCCGGCCGTTTGCGTCCATTGACGCCCTGATCTGGCCCGCGTGATCCTCGAAGAGTTCCGGCGTGTACCCGATTGGAAGCCAGCCGTCGCCGAGCTTGCCTGTGAGGGCGAGCGTGCGCTTGCCGCCGGACGCCATGTACGTGGGCGGCCTGGGCTTCCTGATCGGCGGCGCCTGCAGGCAGGCCCCCTCCAGCTTGTAGTACTTGCCCTCATAGTCCACGGTGTTGTCCGGCGTCGAGTCATAGAGGGTGTGTATGACCTCTATCTGCTCCTCCCACTTTGAGACGGGCTTTTCAAACGGAATGCAGAACTCCTTGAGGTTCTGCGCCTCGCCGGCGCCTATGCCGAGGATGGCCCTGCCCTTTGAGACGCGATCAAGCGTGATTGCCGCAAGGGCGATGTTTGAGGGGTGCCTGCGGATGGCATCCGTTACGCACGTCCCAAGCTCGACGTTGTTGGTGACGGCCGCGATGGCGGACAGCATTACCCACGGGTCAAGCACGATGGCGTTGGTCCACTGCGGGACGTTGGTATGGTCCATGTAGAATATAGAGTCATAGCCCGTCCTGTCGGCAAGCGTGCAGGCAGTCAGGATCTGGTCCTCCGTATAGCCTGCGCGGGCCACGTTCAGCCCGTTTTGAATCCCAAACTTTATCCCGGTCCTGCCCATCCATGAAAACTCCTGCGTGAGAATAAAAAAGTGTATCGATATACAGTGGTTCAGGCGCCGCTCATGGGCGTCTTGTGGCGTATGCAGTACAGCAGTACCCCCTGCAGCCGGCAAAAAAGACTAGGAAGGACAGGCGCTCAGAGGTTGCCGGCCTTTATGTCTTCTAGGCATTTTACGACGTCCCCCTTTGATATCGGTATCGGGTTGGGATCCAGGTGCCCGCTGTCTGTCATGACCACGTCGGCGGCCTCTGACACGTCTGCCTTTAGCTCGAGTTTGTCAAAGCCGAGCTTTTCCATCGCCTCCTTGAACCTATCATAGAATACGGACTTGTTGTGCTTGTGCGCCACCGTGGTGCACGATGACAGCGAGTATCCGTGGGGCACCCCCTCGTTTGAAAACACGTAGGAGAGCGCGTGTCCGAGCGTAGTCGAGCAGTTGCCAAATCCCATGCCCGAGAGCATGGAGCCGTAGGGATAGTCCTCCGGCCTGTCCTCCATGATGGCAGAGTACAGAATGTCAAATGCCTGCTTGCACAGCGTCCTTGTCATGTCGTTTCCAAGCTTGCTGTCATACCCCTCCGTGGCCTGCGCGCACGCGTCGCACACAGAGTTCTTGATTACCTGCTCCGGCGTGCCGTCCATAAAGTACGAGTCGACCACCGCCATGTCGGCAAGGAACCTGTCCTCCCGGAGCAGCTTCTTCTTGCCGTCGAACTTTAGCACGCAGTAGGTGGTCATCTCGGCGCCGGTCCCAAAGGTGGTCGGTATCAGTATCTTTTCCTTTTTCATCTCGGGGGCCGCGTACTTTACCACGTCCATCGAGCTTCCGCCTCCGAGCCCTATCAGAACCGAGGGATCCCGGTCCTTGAACTGGGATATCACGGCATTGACGTCCTCAATTGACGGCTCCGGCGTCACCTTGTCGTACAGCATAAAGTCCTTTATGCCCATCTTGGAGGTCCACTTGTCGGACAGCTCCGGCGGGACCGTGGTGACTATGAGCGCATTTCTTGGATACTCGGTCTGGGACAGGGCGTCCTTGCCAAAGTTGATGATCTTTGGGATGCGCACGGTGTGCATAAATGGCCGAGATGTGGTTCATTATTATATCTTGCAGTCCGGGGGCGACAACGATAATGGCAGCGGCAGCGATGCCGGCGGCATCCCCGCTGCCATAGCCATATCAGGCCGGAATGACATAATCGCCGAAAGCGACAGGCGGAGGGACTGCATCTCCATCGTGGAGGCGGGGCTGGCCGCGGCCGATCCCGCCATATTCATACCGAGGTACGTAAAGGGGGACAGGATATGCACTCCTGACCCCGGCGTGACCGTGCGCCTGGGCGACTACAACGGCGTATACACGGTGGCGTTTGGCAAGGCCGCGGACTCTATGACCAGGGCCGCAAACGCCATACTGCAGGACAGGCTGTCCGGCGGCATCATAACCATTCCAAGGGGGTCCAGGTCCGCCATAAGGGGCAGAAAGTTCCGCATATTCAACGCCGGCCATCCGGCGCCGGACAAGACGAGCGTCAGGGCCGCAAAGGAGGCCATCAAGTTTCTGCACGCAAGAAGGGACGGCGACCTCGTGGTATTCCTGATATCGGGCGGGGGATCGTCACTGCTCGCACTGCCCGACGGGATCACGCTGGGCCAAAAGGTGCACATGACAAACCTGCTGCTAAAGTGCGGCGCGCCGATACGCGAGATCAACACCGTGAGAAGCTCCCTATCCGGCGTAAAGGGGGGAAGGCTGGCGGGGCACCTCAGGTGCGACGCAATAGGCCTGATAATGTCGGATGTAGAGGGCGACGACGTTGCAAGCATAGCGTCAGGCCCCACGTATCTGGGAGAGGGCGCAGGCGGCGATGGCGGCGGACGATACAACAGGTACAGGGCGGCGCTTGACGTCATCGAAAGATACGGACTGGCAAAAAAGGCGGACAAGGCAGTCATCGAAAATCTCTGCAAAAAGGCCCAGGCGCGGCGTGACGGCCCTGCAGAGTATACAGGTTCCGGCACGGGCCGCTTGGTGGGAAACTATGTGATTGCAAGAAATGCGGACTGCCTCGAGGCGATGGTCGCGGCCGCCAAAAGGCTCGGGTACGAACCGTCCCGCTCCACGCCGCTCCAGGTGTTTGGCGGCATCAAAGAGGCCGCGGACGTGATTTATGGCGAGATACCGCCTGACGGGCGCAGGTGCGTCATATTCGGGGGGGAGACCACGGTCAAGGTGCTCGGGCGCGGCGTCGGCGGCAGGAACCAAGAGATGGTGCTCAGGCTCCTCAAAAAGAGCCAGAGGATGCGGGGCGGCGCAGCGCAGGACGGTGGCAGCAGCAACAGCAACAACAGCAACAGCGACGGCGCAGCGCAGGGCAGAAAGAGGAAAAGGGGCAGGCTGGTAATCGCGTCGGCAGGCACGGACGGAATCGACGGCAACTCCATAAACGCCGGGGCCATTGCAGAAAACGAGATTGTAGACGTCGGACTGATAAACGCCGCGATAAGAAACAGCGACTCGGGGGGGTTCTTTGAGCGGCGCAAAAGAAGCGAGAGCGGGGGGGGCATGCCGCCGTCGCTCATCAGGACGGGGCCCACACACACAAATCTGATGGACATAGGGGTCGTACTGACATGAGATGTGGTAATTCGAATCCGGCCAGATCCACAGGCCTGTCCAGATCCGAGTTTAAAAAACTGGAAATTGTGCGGAGTCTCCTCTGATCCGCGTGGCAGATAAGCCATACGCACCGAGATACGCGGCTGCCTTTAATCGATCCCACATGCATTCGTATCGAAATCCAAATCAGGACCTACCCAGGGAGATGGCGCGCCGGCATATCAAGGCCGTTCTTTACGACGCTTGGCCGAAATCCTGTATATTTTCCAAATCGCAACTACAGCGGCAGTCGTAATGATCCCCAAGATTATCAGTATTATAAACAAGCCATAGAACGTATTCCATTGAACCACGCAGGTCTCCCAATCCACGCTCCATTTCAAGAAAAACGGACAGTCCAAGCTATACAGGGGATCATCTCCCCCCAAGGCGGTAGTCGGATAAAATACGATTGTAATAACAAGTAAAAAGAGAAAAAGTGGGCCGTTCAGGCCGTGCATTACTACCTTTCCGTATGTCATACTGGTGCGGATCTCTTCTCTCAAGTATAAGAGTACATCACAACTGCACTGTCAGCGCAAATGGGATTCCAACAGACATTGTGCGCAACAAGCGTTCTCGGGTCCAAGTGCAGAAAAATACAGGATTCGATGCTCCACCCTCTCCCCCACTACCATCACCCAAACGTTGGAGACATCAGACATGCAATCTACGCCAGCAGATACACGAACCGGGCGGCGCGATGCGTCCTGTTTTAATACGATAAAGCCGTATTACAGGTATGATTGAAAAGGAATTCAAGCCGGACGTGCTGTACGGCAAGATAGTCCACTATTACATGGACAGGAGGGGATACGACAAGGCAAAGGCAAACACCATAGCGCAGCGCGTAGTCCAGAGAGAGGCGCAAAGGCGCATATGCACGACGGAGGGGTGCGGCCACTTTTCGCACGACCATCTTCGAAACACCGGAATATGCCTATCAGACGGCTGCACGTGCAGCAAATTTACGAATAGGCGCGGAATGCGGGCAGGGTTCGCGAGAAACGAGGGGAAGAAGACAAGTGCTTCAGGTGTTACAATGGCTGCGGCGGCGGCAATGACAGATAGTGGCAGGCAGGCAGGCAGGCAAGAACAACCAGCACCTAGTTTGAAGGGATCCGCACCAATTTAGAATGACTGTTCAGTGGCTCAAACAGTATATATAAAGAATCATTCATTGAATTAAATAGCATATATAAAGAATGGCGCTGTCCAACTCTTGCAGGTTCCGCCCTGATTTTGTGGACATTTAGAGGGGCCTTGGGCGGCGGGCGGGCCCGTTTCTGCCGCAATTGTGGCATGCCCGGCGGCAGGTCCTCGGTTTTTGGCTGCGCGCGACGAGTT
>JAJEHG010000046.1 GCA_022823825.1 Nitrosopumilaceae archaeon
GCCGCGGGGAGGGGACGGACCCGGCAGAAATCACGCTGCAGTCTGTCGTGCACGAGGCAGGACTTGTCTCCCATCGCATTGCAGGGATGCCGTTTGATCCGGGCGGCCCGGGCTGGCGGGCTTAAATTCCATCTACTGTACGTGGACGGTCACGCGTTATGGCCGAAAGCTATGCCTCGTCCACTGACGTTATAGTGCTGCGCCCCATGATGGACGAGACGGCGGCAAGGGCGCTCATAGAGCGCAAAAAGCAGTCGCTGTTCGGATCTCTTCTGTCGCAGCCAAAGGCGGACGCGGTACGCCTGCAAAAGATCCGGTTGTCGTACGAGTGCCTGCGGACGGTATCCGGCAGATACGAGGCCGACTACATGCGCAACGCCACCCACACCATCACCGTGGACAAGTCCGTGAGGCGCGTGGTGGTAGGCGAGGCTTCCTTTGGCCTGCGGCGGCAGTCGCGGCTCAAAAAGGCACTCTCGCCGCGGCGTGGGAGGAGCAAGATCGACATAGCCCTTCAGGAGCACGTGGCGGTTGACTCGTCCCTTGAGATTACGTTTGATACGGCCGGAAACGAGATCAAAAGGCCAAAGTACAAGGTGTCGCCGGAGACCACCGAGGCGCGCCCCGAGTCCGTCATAAACGACGAAACCCTTGCAAAAAAGCCGTCCATTGAACGCGAGGACGCCGTCTCCATACTGGAGGAGCGACTCAAGTCCCCCCTTGAGCCTGACATTGAGGACCTGTCAGAGCAGTTCGACCTAGACTCCATCGTGGAGACGTACGTGCCAATATTCGAGGCCCGCGTGCGGGGGCCTGACAACAAGGCGGCAATCATACGCATTGACGCGGCGCGCAAAAAGATCATCTGACGCCGCGAAAATGCCACGGGTGCTGAAGCCGCTGGTTGCCGACGGCAGTGGTGTTGGTTATGGTGACGGCGACAATAATTACAATGGCGGCTGCATGATGATTGTGGCGGCAATGGCAGCGGCAGCAACGCGCAGGCCTGTCTGCTGACTGGAGAGACGCTGACTGGGCGCAAGCCGCCGCCACCGTCGCGCACACTTGGTGTGGCTGCGCTCGCGTGCGCCCGGAGCCCGCGGCGCCATTCCCTCAGGGCGGCGCCGGCCAACACCATCACTGTATTTATTGGGAGGCCGCCCATTTGCATCATTGAAGATTGCGGTAATGGGCATGGGGGTGGCAGGCTCCTACCTGATGGCGCGCCTGGCCGGCACCGGCCACGACGTGGCGGGATACGAGATGATGCCCAAGGAGCGCCACGACTCCATATGCGCCTGGGGGACCATAAGGCCCGTCCTTGAGGAGTTCTGCTCCAAGGTGGGCGTGGACTTTGGCAGGTTCCTGATACACGACGGCAGGCAGATGAGCGTGCGCATGAACAACGGCGTCGGATTTGACATAGGGCTGCACGGCCTGTGCACCTACAACAAGCTGGGGCTCATAAAGGAGTTCATAAAGGACGCTGATGTCACGTACGGCAAGCCTCCGGCCCTCGCGGACCTAGAGTCCGAATACGACGTGATAGTGGACTGCACGGGCTTCCACAGGGCCTATTTGCCAAAGCTCGAGAAGGACTTTTTCCTGCCCACATACGAGTACAAGGTCGAGTACGAGGGGGGCGTCCCGTATGACGACTTTTACATAGAGCCGTTCCCCGGCATGTCCGGCTACTTTTGGTACTTTCCGCTCGGCGAAAAGTGGGCCCACGTCGGGGCAGGCGACTACAACAAGAACCACATAAAGGCCACGGATGCATTTCTCAAAAAGCACGGGGGCAAGATACTGCAGACAAAGGGCAGGCCCATCCGGCTTGCCACCCCCAACAAGTGCAAGCCGTTTTACAGCGGCAAGGTGGTCGGCGTGGGCGAGTCAATCGGAACCGTATACGCCCTGCTCGGCGAGGGAATCATACCGTCGATGCAGTGCGCCGAGATATTCCTGGAGAACATGGGGGACTTTGCCGCGTACGAGAGGGCCGTCGACGAGCACTACAAGGTATACGCCAAGGTGTTCAACTTTGTGCACTCAAAGATACGCAGGGACTTTAGCCTCGTGAGGTCGCTGCCGGACTTTATCTCGATATTCAGATACATGAAAAAGCACGAGGACAGGTTCGGGATGGACATACGCATGGCGGACCTGATAAAGGTCGCCAAGGCCTGACCTCACATTATGGACGAGCAGCTGAGAGACTCGCGCTCCGTCCTGGCAGACGCCAGGTTGTAGTCCCGTATTATCACAGAATAGTCCTCTATCTCCTGTGTCATCCCCGCCGTACTGTCTGCCAGATAGAACCCCGGGCAGTCCCCGGTAAACTGGTACGTGGCGTGTATCCTGGCCGCCCCGCCGTCGTTCTGGGTCCAGGTGGTAAACGGATACAGGTAGCACACGCCGGGCCTCGAGGGATGCATGCTGCACCCCCCCTCCTCGTCTAGGAACCTGCACGGTACGCGCGTCCCGTCCTCTGATGTAGTCTCGCCCTCCTTCCGCTTGAGGTTGATCGTGGTCATTACGGTCTCCTGGCCGGCGCCTGCACCACCGCCGCCACCACCCCCCGACGAGTACGTGGCAGTTACGGTCTCCTTCTTGACGAACTCCGAGGTCTTTGAATACTTGAGGCCCGCCCCTATCACAATCAGGTCGTCGGCTGTAAGCGGCAGCCTTCCCTGCCTCTCGCAGCAGTTGTGGCAGTCCGGCCACAGGCACTTCCACAGCACGTACCTTGAGTGTTCGTTGAGGTACGGTATGTGGAACGTCACGCCGCCGTGCGTTATGACGTGATCCGATACGTCGCCAATCCTTCCAAGCATGAACTCTTCCAGGACGGGATCCACGCTCCAGTCCTTTTTTAGGAGCTCAAGCGAGTCTGCAATCTCCCTTTGCTCCGGGGACGCGGATCCCTGCCGCGCGTCGTGCTGTGGCATGCGTCCGGTGGGGACGGTTTGCGTTATAATGGTTGCCAAGAGGAAGGTGCCTGCCCCGCAGTTCGCCGTCTTGAAAATGTACATAAAGCAGTTGCAAAACATTATATGTTTTTTTGACGGCGTATGTCCGGTAGCCCGATAGTCTAGTTCGGTCAAACACATCGGGCCAAGGATTCTGCCCTCTGGATCTCAGGAGAGGATAGGCAGAGACGGCAGTTCGAATCTGCCTCGGGCTACTGTTCTGCATTCATGGCGCCCACGCGGTTGCGGTGTTCTATCTGCTCTGCAGGTCGCCTGAGCGCGTCCGCCGCTTCTGGGCGCGCGTTATCTCGACGCCTGGGCTATTCTCTCAAGCTCGTTCTTCTTTTTTACCGACGGGGCTGCCGGGTCGTTTGCGGCGGCCATCATAAGCTGCTCTGCCATGTGCTCCTCTATGGGCTTTGGGTTTGAAAAGGTGGCCTCTTTTATCGCGTCGGAGATGAACTTTAGCGCAAGATCCACCCTGCGTATGGGGGCAACGTCTACTGAGACGTGGTATACGGTACCGCCGTATACTATCCTGGTGGTGTCCTCGTTGGGGGCGGAGAACTCGACGGCCCTGACAAGCACCTCGACGGGGTTCTTGCCGCCGCTCTTTATGTTTATGATGTCAAACGCGGACTTTACCGTGTTGAGCATCTTTGTCTTCTTGCCGGACATCCTGCCGGTGTTCTTTGCATACTTTTTCCCAAAGTGCATCGTCTTGTTCATGAGCCTCTCGACAATGTTGGCATCGGCCTTGTTGAAGCGTTTTAGCGCGGATCTGCCAAACGTGTGCGGCATGATCTGCCTCCTGAGCGATATGGCAGTCTTGAGGCCGGGATCCACTATCTCTATGCCTGAGACGTCCCATTTGCGGAAGACCAGCATGTCCTGAGGCTCCGGAATCTTGGTCTTTTTCTGGGAAGCGGACTTTTTGGGCTTGCCGCCGTCACCCTTGGGCTCAGACGGTTCTGCCTTCTCACCTGCGGCGTCCGGCATGTCTGCGGAAGGTTCCGCTGTCGCCGGTGATGGCGTTGCCGCCGCCGCCGGAGCGTCCTCGCCCTGCCCGCCGCCGTCCGTTTTTACCTCGTCTGCTGCCATAATCAACCACGTCCTAGCGCCTGGGCTTTTCCTTTTTGCCTATCACAAGCTCGTGCAGCGATGTACCGTTTACCTTGAATACCTTGAATCTCACGCCCGGCAGGTCGCCCATGGCCCCGCCCTGGGTGGCCCCCATTCCGTGTATGTGGACCTCGTCGTGCTCGTCTATAAAGTTCATCGCGCCGTCGCGGGGCAGAAACGCCGTCACCGTCTTGCCGTTCTTTATGAGCTGCACCCTGATGCACTTTCTCACCGCCGAGTTGGGCTGCTTTGCGGCTATGCCGACCTTTTCAAGGACTATTCCGCGCGCCTGCGGGGATCCTCCGAGCGGGTCGGCCTTTTTGTCTATGCCAAGCTCTCGGCGCTTGTACGTGGATATGGACCACCTCTGTCCTTTCTTCTTGGCGGTCAGAACCCTTCCTGCAAACAGACCGAGCGGTGACTTTCTCATTGCCTACAGCTCCATGGCCGCCCTTTCGGGGCCGTTTATCAACACATGTGTGATGCCAAAGTACCTCTTTGCAAGCATTCTTGCCTTTTGGGCGTTTCTGCCCTCCCTGCCCACCACGATGCCCTTCTTCTGGGGGTCGACCGTAACTACGGCCTGTTTTGTGCCGTCGCTGCGGTCTGTCATTTTTACGTCCATTACCATCTTTGGATTGAGCAGGTTTGAAAGGAATTTTGTGGGATCCTCGTCAAATTCGACGAGCTCGACGCTCTTTTTTATCATGTTCTGCAGCGACTTTATGTGCATTCCACCCTTTCCGATGGCCAGCCCCATCTTGCCGGTGCTGACTATGAATATGATGCGGTTCTGGTTCTCCTCCTCGATGCAGTCCTTTGCAGTCGCGCCGGTCACGTTCTGGAAGAGTGACATGAGGCGCATCTGCTCGGTGGATAACTTTATTGATTGTGCCATGAAAAATACCTGTCTACCTCTAATGATAACGCGATTTGGCAATATTATTTAAAGCTTGATTGGTCGTTGTAGTAGTCATATTAGTGCGCCCCGTGCTAGGATTCCTCCGCGTCATGCCCTTCCTCCTCCTTTGTTATCTCGTTGACGTTAATCTCTGCAAGTGTGGAGAATGCGACTGCCGACGTGCGGAACTGCAGGCCGCACATCCTGCCTAGCGCCACCGACGTGCCCTCAAAGGTGACCGCCGGTATGCTGTTCTCCTCTGCCTCTTGCATTATGCTGCTGGCATCTGTGTCGCCTGACGCTGCGGAGTCCACGGACCTGGACACCACCACAAGCTTGGAGTCCTTGAGCGCCCTGCGCACCTGTTTTGCGCCCAGCGTGAGGTTTCCCTCCTTGGAGGCGTCTTTTAGAGACTTTTCTAGCGCCTTGTTCACAAGCCGCACTGTCCGCGCAGGTGATTTATAGCTTGAGAATTGGGATGTCGCCTGGGCTGCCGAGTGTCTGACGATCATGCTTTTTAGTGGCGCGCTTGCTGTACGCGCATGAATGACGCGATTCTAAAAAAACTGCGTGAAAAGGCGGCCGAGACAAAGTCAAACCGTGACGAGGTGTGCAGGCTCGCGCGGCTGGTTGCTGCGGGGCTGGAAGATAAAGGCGCCGGCAGCGGTTATGATAGTGGCGCAGCCGCCGCCGCTAAGGTGGACTGCACCCATTACGTTGCGGCAGGCATTGCCGCAGGAAGGTTGTACAATGCGTTTTATTATCAGACCCGGCGCCAGCTGCGCAGGGATCCAACCCCGAAAGAGTTTGAGGAATTTGCAGATCTCGTGCAAAAACACAACTGGCGGCTCGACGCGTCAGCCCTCCGCTAGGGCGACGGCTTGTTCCAGCTGACCACCTGTATTGCAGGGGTCCCGGGAAGCTTTACGCATGCGGCCTTTAGCGCTTTTTTTGCCGCCTCGCGGTGGTCGTCCCCGTTGACGTACAGCTCCATTATGCACTGTCCCTGTCTGACCCTTGCGCCCAGACTGGTCGCCTTGCCCCATGCCCTGCGCATGCCCTCCTGGAGCCTGTCTGCACCGGCCGCGGCTATCATCTTGTTCTCACGCAGGAGGTTGTGGGGATATATCCTCAAGCGCGAATAGTATCCCCCCTCGCCAGTCGTCTTTTCAAGCGTCTTGTTTGCGGCCAGTCGGGTAGATTCTATTGCCATGTGCCTGATCTGCATGCTCTCGTTTATGAGCAACTGCACGCAGTATTGGTAGGTGCCCCTCTTGCCCCCCTGGAACTTTGCTATCTTTATCTGCGGCTTTCCCTTTATGTACTCCTTGCGCGTAAACGGCTGCCCTGTGCCGTTGCGGTAGTTGGCCCCGTGCATGCACTGGCCGTCTGATCCCCTTATTTTAACGGTTAAGGAAGAGCCGAATCCTAGGGCTTGCGCCGGAACGACACCGGGTGGCGCGATCCGCTGTGCGCGGGCTAGAACCTGCTCTTCTCCACGGTTATGGTGCCCTTCATCCACGGGTGGGGGGTGCAGTGGTAGGTCACCACCTGCGGCTCGGTGAACAGGAACTCGTACTCGTCGCCCGGCATCATCACGCCGTCTGTGCCAAAGTCGCCGCTGTAGGAGTCCGCGTGCCTGTGGTCCGGCGTGACCGTGTGCGCCGTCCCGTCACTGTTTGTCCATTTGACCAGGTTGTTGATGGTCAGGTACGCGGTGGGGCTGTTTGGTACATAGTTGTCGTTGCCTTCGATGAGGGCGCCCTCTACAATGTCGATTACAAGGGTCTCCTCGGGATGGAGTATATGCTCTGATACGGACGGTTTTGCAAGCGATTCCGGCAGGTAGTACGAGGTGTAAAAGACCGTGGTGGCCGACAGCGCGATTATCAACGCAATCACTCCCACTCCGTACGCGTGGCTTGATGTCGGGGTTGCCTCTGCGCTCATGCTATGTGTCCGAAGCATCCCGCGAGATATTTTAAGCTTGTTTGCTGCGTGCGTGCGGACGCCTGCGGCCGGTCCCTTCCTGCCGCATTGGTCCGTCCGCGCCCGTGGTACGGCCTTGCAAACCCGCACGTGCTGCCACACTTAATATGGAATCTGCTCAAATGCTGTTCTAGTGAACGACGAGATCGACGTGGGGGGAAATATTCGGGGAACGGTTGTGATGTCGCCAACCCCGTCCTCCGCGTCGCCGCTGCCGCGCCCGTGCATTACGGATGCGCAGGCAGTGCACGAGCTGGTTGAGAAGGGGTTCGGCTGGACTGACGGGCAAGACGGTGATGATGACAATGGCGACGGCGACGGCGACGGCGACGGCGGCGTAGATGCCATGCTGTTTCTCGAATCCTTTGAGGCCCTGTATCTGATGCACACGGGTCGGCTGACGCTCTTCCGCTCAAAGAGGCTCCTGACATTCGAGGCGTTTCTGAGCATGTGCCGCAGGCATGACCCGGACATACTGACGCGCTTTCTCATATACCGGGATCTGCGCTTTCGCGGCTACGTGGCAAAGGACGGGTTCGGGTTCGGCGCCGATTTTCGCGTGTACGAGCGGGGACATTTCGGACAAAAGGGATCCAAGATTCTCATTTTCGGACTTGTCGAGGGCAGGCCAGAAAAGATGGTGCATTTGCAAAAAAAGATACGCGAGATAACCCAGATGGGAAAGGAGCCCATAATGGCAGTCGTGGACAGGCACGGCGAGATCATCTACTACCGCATCGGCACGGTCGAGTTTAGGGAGAACAAGGGCCGTGTTTTGCAAGACTCGGTGCTCTGACGCGACTGCGCCGGCGCGTATTGCCGCGGGCCGACTGCCTGCCGGTCACTCAATCATGCATGACCCATTCCTTCCAGTATTTCAGGTAGCCGTTTTTCGCCGCGTATTCAAAACCGTGCATGTCTATATACTTGACCCTGTTGCGCCAGAGCCTCTCGAATATCTGCATCTTGCGCTTTACCCTCGTGGCGTCGCCCCACGACGTAAAGACCTCTATTGACTCAAACGCCTTCTTCTTTACGTCAAAGGAGCTCTTTGCCGTGCTTACGTAAGCTATCACGTGGCCGTGTTTGTCCCTGTATATGCCGAGCTTTTCAGAGAACGTGTCGCTGATCTTTATGTCGTTTGAGATGCCGATCTTGAGCTCTATCTGGCCCCTCTCAAAGGCCCTGCGCACAAGCCGCAGCTTTTCATCTTTTATGTTCCTCTTCTCAAACGGGTTCCTCGACTTTGAGAGCAGTACTGTAAGAAGATCCAGGTCCGTCGGCCTGAACCTGTGCCCTGCTATCAGCCTCATCTTTGCGGCGCCTCTCCTGAAATTGTCATATACGTCAAATACCGTCTTGAGCATGTCGATTGACAGGTATTCTATGCACCTGTCGTATTCGACGCACTTGCTAAAGCACGGTATGAAAAAGTCCTTGACGAGGTCGTCCTCGTCTGAGCGGTATTCTTCTTTCAGCCCTATGTCAAGAAACGTAGACACGCTGTGCATGGGAAATGTTGTTATTTAAAACGTAATGTGTGTCGCGAGGTTTGAGGTGACGGGATACCGTACCGCACCTGCAGTCTGGGATGACGGCCGGACGGGAATCGCCCCCTGCGCTCTGGCACGGTTGGTGCTCCCATCGGGATTTGAACCCGAGTCACTGCCTTGAGAGGGCAGTATGCTTAACCGGACTACACTATGGGAGCTAGATTGAAAACCGGAATGTCTCAATTTAAAGGAAATGCTTTCGGTTGCGACGTGCGTCTGGGTGTGGATGCGCGTCTGCTGATCTCTTTATACACGCATGGGGGCATGTGATGCATATGGGATTCGTGGAGGATTTCGTGCGGCGCATGCTGGGTGAAATGGGCGTGGACTGCCCGGTTGGACTTGTGGGATGCCGCGCGCTGGGCCCGTGTTCGTTTGAGCCCTGCGCGTACGATGTCATGCTGTTTGATGGAAACACGGCCTTGGGTGATACCCTGATTGAGTGTGAGGATGACGGTGATGCCGCCGCCTATGGTGATGGGGATGATGGCGTCGGTAGTGGCGGCGACTATGGCCCTCTGGACTATGGCAGCCTGAGATCCCGGTCTTTCGGCAGCGGCGGCGCCCATGCCGGCACGCGCAGGCGCGGCAGCGGACGCAAAAGGCTCGTCATAACAAGGCACGCGTCCCTCTCCGAGTCCGATTCTGGGCGCCTGCTCCAATATGATGCGATGCGCGTGCTGCATGATCCGTCGTGGGATCTTCGCATGATGCTGCAGGGGATAGAAAAAAGGCGTAGTGCGTTGTACCGAGACCTTGCCAGAAACTCCCTCCTGCAGTCCATGTTCTGCTGTCAGAGGGCGCAGGGCTCTGCCGGTGGCGCCGGCGATCGGGGCGGTATTCTCGACGCGGCTGATGCCGGCAGACGGGATGACGGCCCTGGGGATCCCGGCATGTTTGCCCACTGCTGGCAAAAGTGCGCGTCGCTTTATCTGGCAGATGCGATATGCGCCCTCAACTGCAAGAGGCCCAGCCCGTCCCACATGCTGGAGACTATGCGTGGACTGCCAAAGAGCCCCGTAAACGCGCACCTCTCGGTAGTGTCTGGCACGATGGGAATTGAGCGGGCCACCCCCACGCTTCTTGGGAGGATGGTCTCGTCCACCGCCGGCTTTGCTGATCATAAATGCGTGGCAGGCGGCACAAAAGGCGGCCTGGACAGTTCGGCCGCCATAGCACGCAAGCATGACTATTTCATATCGGAATCTATGATGACCGACTGTTACTTTTACCTGTGTTATGTGAACAAGGAGAACATGTCGCGCATGTCGTCCACGCTGCATGGGAATCCCGAACTGTTTCACATCCTGAGGGTAGCCCTTGACGTGGAGCGAGACGACTCGTTGCTGCAGAAGAATGCGGCCGAGATACAAGAGTCGTGCCGCACGCTGCTAGAGTCGCTGTCCGGCCGCGGCCGCTGACCCTGCCCTATACATGCGCCGAAAACCCGGCTGCATTTTCCCTGAATGTGTTAGCTTGTATGGCCCAAAACAATATTGTTAATTGTTAATTTTTTGAGTAAAGTTAATAAACTAAACTTTTAAAACATATTGCCTCGTCTGCATGGCATGTCAGACGCAGCATGCGGTTGTGCCGCGCAAGCGGAAAACAACACGGAATGTGACTGCGCGATGCAGAGCGAGTGCTACTGTGATTCAACATGTGATTGCACTGGTGATCTCTGCAAGACCGCAGAACACTAGAATCTGATTCTCTTTTTTTATTTTTCCTGTGCCGTACGGCAGCGCAGTCACCTCGGTGACGGCCGTGCCGTAACGCGGCGCGTTTTCATAAACTCTCGGCGCGGTTGCAGTCTCTGCGGTTACCAGTCACTTGGGGATCTGCACGCGGATTTTTTTGCTGTTGAGGATCAGGCTTGCCGACCTTGCAATGGCCTTTTTTGGGCCGCTGCAGTCTGACTTGCCGCAACCTGAATCTTGCGGCATGACAGCGTCCCTGTTGCGCGGTGCGCGGTACGCCCCCCTTGCGACCTCGGAGAGCAGCGGGCGCAGGGCCGCCCTTCCGCCAAAGGCCGTGTCGCCGCTTACGATCCAGAACATCTTGAGCGCGTCGGCTCCCAGAGCATTCCTGTACGCCTTTTCGCCTTCCTGCGAGTAGTGTCCGACGGGCCTGAGCCTGCCCCTTGACAAAACGCATGCGCACCTTGCAAACACGGTGCAGAGGGAGCACAGGTTGTCATATATGATGACCGTGCGGGGTTCCGCCTCCATTGACGGGTATACGTCCTTCGAACTAATAGATTTTTTGTGTGCGGTCTGCCGCTGTCGCGTGTGGGACGGCGTGTACGCGTCCGCCACCCACCGTGACACGTCACTTGAGCATCTTGCCCAGCCGCCTGAACTCTTCAAGCGAGAGCTGCCCCGGGGCCACGGCCCTGCCAAGCGACACGTACGCGTACGGGCTTCCCAGCTGCATGCAGAGCACGCGCGTCATCCTTCCCGCGTCGCCCATTGCAAACGATATGAGGGTCCTCCCGCCTCCGCCCGCACCCTTCCTGTCTATCCCTCTGTACAGCTCTAGCATGCGTATGGACTCGTCCGTATTCCTTGCCATGCACGCGATCTTGACGTGGTCCGAGTACCTGAACATCTCTTGCACCTTTCTGCGCAGCGCGCCAGGCTGCGGGGTGCGCGCAAAGCTGTGCCACGAGACCAGCAGGCGGGTGCCGCTCGCATGCAGCGCGTCTGCCAGCCTTCTGCTCCTCTTGAGCGCGTCATGCTCGACGTCGAGCATGAACGGCCTGTGCGCGGCTACCATGCCGAGCGTCTCGTACCTGTCCCCCTCCCGGCCCTCGTACCTGCCGCCGTCCCGCCTGTTTCGTACGGTGCATACTATGCGCCTCCTCAAGAGGCCCGGCGGCAGCGCGTCGAGCAGCCCCGGCACGTCGTCGGGCCTCATATAGTCGAGCCGCGCCTCGGCGTACTCTGATCTCCTGAGCGCCTCGGAGAGCGCCCTGCGCATTGCCGCTGGGCTGCCCCTTGCCACCGAGACGCACGTGCTGTATCTGTTCTTTTTTGCCGCCATCACTTTTCTAAAATGTATTCGTCGGCGACCTCCATGCCAAAATGCCTGCCCGCCGCCCTGCGGGCGTGCACCATCACTTTATCGCCTACCTTGAGGTGCGTGACGGAGACCAGTCTTCCGCCCGGCTTTACGAACCTGATGGTCTCCGCGTCCTGCGCTATGATGCCGCCCGTCTCGCCGGCCGCCTCCGCCTTTATCATGAGCATGGGCCTCCTCTCTATCTTTGACCTGCCCACCGCGGCCCTCCTCGCGTGACCCCCGGGCGTGAGTATGAGCACCTCTGAGCCCGTCTCTATCTCAGAGAGGTACTTTGTGGTGCCGTCCGGCGACGGGGTATAGCAGTGGACCGCCCCCGCGTTCACGCGGAACGGCCTCGGCGACGTAAACGACGAACCGACCGACTCGTTGTGGACCAGGAACATAAAGTTTGACCGGCTTCCGATGAGCATGCCCTCCCCCTTCTTGAGCATCGAGGCCGTGTCCACGCAGACGCGCTCGCCGTCGCCAACCTCCTTTATCTCGGTTATGGCGGCCGCCTCCATCTCAAAGCTTTTGCCGCCCATGTAAAGCATGGCCTCCCGCACTTGGGATATGGACGACGCGACGAATATCACGCCGTCCACCCCCACGTCGAGTATGGAGAACATCTTGCGGACCTCGGCCGGCGTGCGGGCAAGTGCGATTATCCTCGTGCTCAGCTTGTGCAGCTTTGCTATTATGTTCTCAAGCGGTATGATCTTCCAGTCTTTTACGTCCACTATGACAAAGTCGAGCCTCTTGCTTGCCGCGGCGCTCAGCGCGTCCTCGATGTCCGCGTTCGATGTAATCCTAAAGCGCATGCCGTATCTCCTGCCGCCCCTTCTCCTTGGCGGCGAGGCCGGCCTTTTCGGGCCGCGGCCCCCTGCAAGCACCACGTAGTCGGCGCCCGCGTCTGCAGACATCGTCCTGAGGCCGCCCTTTTTCTTTCCTCCCACGCCTGCGGCAATGGCGGGATCCGCATATACGGTCTGCAGGCCCTCCGCCCGCAGCTGCGTTAGGAACTCGCCCAGCTGCTTTCTGCCCTTCTGCTTTGGTTGCACTATCAGATCCTTTCCAGATGCCGTCGCAGAACCGTCACTCGCCAAGCTTCTTTACCGCCTCCGTCGCCTTTGCCCCCTTGAATATGACTGCGGCAAGCGCGTCGACCATTCTCTCGGGCGCGCCGTGCGCAAATATGTTCCTGCCGTACGTGACACCTGCGGCGCCCGCCCTCATGGCGTCTTCCGTCATCTGGAGCAGATCCAAGTCCGTCTCCGCCTTTGGACCGCCCGCTATCACTATGGGTACCGGAGTGCTCTTTACTATCTCTGCAAAGGACGCGGCGTCACCCGTGTATACCGTCTTTACTATGTCCGCCCCGCACTCGGCCCCGATGCGGGCCGCGTGGGCCACCACGTCCGGGGCGTGCGGGTCGCTGATGTTCTCGCCCCTCGGATACATCATTGCAAGCAGCGGCATGTTCCACCTGTGGCATGCGGCCGCAGTCATTCCAAGCTGCTCTAGCATCTCCGGCTCCTCCTTGCCGCCCACGTTGATGTGCAGCGACACGCCGTCTGCGCCCAGCGCAACTGCCTCCTTGACAGTCCCGGTCAGCATCTTGCGGTTCGGGGACGTGGAGAGCGACGTGCTGCTTGAAAAGTGCACCAGCACCCCTATGCGCGGCACGGGCTCTGGAAGCGCCCTTATGACTCCCTTGTTGACTATGACGCTGGTTATGCCCCTGTTCTGGCACCTGTATATGACGGAGGCGGGATCCTTGAGCCCCTCTATCGGCCCGTTTGATATCCCATGGTCCATGGGTATGCAGAGCATGCGGCCGCGGCGCATTATCCTGGCCATTCGGAGCTGGACGCCTGTCACCATCACACCGGCTCCGGGCTTCCCACTTAAAAACAATATAGGTTACGCCCCTGCCCCCACCCGCTTGCCTCCCGCGATCCCGCTTCATGGCCGGGAGCCTCCTGCCCTTGGCGTCACTAACGTATGTGCAGCATATGGCTGGCATCCTCAGGAAACCCTCACGCGGCCCGAATCCTTGAACCTGTCCGCGCCAAAGCCGGCGGCATGTGAGAGAGGCCAAGAAGCATCCCGTGCGGCAGTCTGGCGTGCGGAACGCGCGCCATCGCCAAGGATTAAATAGAAAAATCTGCCCATTCGGTGCATGGGACTGGTCACTGAGCAGATGCACCAAAGCGAGGTTGGAGACATACTTGAGAGGGCGGTTGCGGGGCACGCTCCCGACAGGCACGACTGCATGCGGCTCTTGAAATCCGACGACGTCCACCTGATGGGAATGGCGGCCCGGCACCTCGTGCAGAGGCGCTTTGGGCGCAGGGCCACGTACGTGAATAACATCATACTCAACTATACCAACGTCTGCATAACAGACTGCACGTTTTGCGCCTTTTACAGGCCGCCCGGGCACGACGAGTCCTACACGCTTGACATCTCGCAGATCAGGGCCAGGGTAAAGACCGCGCACGAAATGTTTGGCATACGCCAGGTCCTCTTCCAGGGGGGTCACAACCCCAAGCTGGGCATCGAGTACTTTGAGGAGGCGTTCAGCATGATCCGCGACAGTTACCCGGGCGTGGGCGTGCACGCGCTCTCCCCGTCGGAGATAGACATGGTTGCACGGGTGGAGCGGTCGTCCACCGCGGAGGTGCTCTCGCGCCTCAAGGAGGCCGGGCTGCAGTCCGTGCCCGGGGCCGGCGCCGAGATACTAAAGGACGACGTCAAGGACGTCATAAGCCCCAAAAAGATATCAAGCTCCGACTGGCTGCGCATAATGCGGGAGGCGCACTCGCTTGGACTGCCGTCGTCGGCCACCATGATGTACGGGCATGCGGAGACCACGTCTGACATCGCGGACCACTTTTTCGAGATTGCCAGGCTGCAGGAGGAGACGGGCGGGTTTGCGGCGTTCATACCGTGGAACTTTGAGCCCGGCAACACCCCGATGCAGAGGGACGGGCTGGTCGACGAGATTGTAACGTCCGAGTTCGGCTCAGGCGGCGTCCAGCTGCTCAAGATGATTGCGATATCCCGGCTCGTATACGACGCGTCCATACCCCACATACAGTCGTCCTGGCTAACAAACGGGGTCGGCATGGCGCAGCTTGCACTGCAGTACGGGGCCGACGACTTTGGCGGCACGCTGATAGGCGAGGAGGTGGTCTCCTGCACGGGAGCCCGGTCGACAGAGCTGACCGGCGACATAATCCGGAACGCGATATCCCAGATGGGATACGAGGCGGCCGAGCGCGACAACTTTTACAAGACCGTGTGACTGCGAGGCGCGTACCGCGTCACGGCAGCCCGTACTCTTTCCACCTCTCCCCGACGGTCCTCTTTGTGGCGTCGTCCGCCTCCACGGGTTTCTGCACCTCCCTCAGATACCCTTCCGCGGCGGTCTTCTGGGTCGCGTCTATCCCCATCTTTGAGCCCAGGTTTACTATCCTCGCGGCCGGGTCGAGCGTGTCGGTGGGGGCGTCCCTTATTATGGTGGTGTCGTGGGCCGCGTCCGCCCTGGTGGTGACCGCCCATATCACCTGCTCCATGTCGTGCACGTCAATATCGGCGTCGACCACTATGATCATCTTCGTAAGGGCAAGCTGCCCCATGCCCCACAGGCCCATCATCACCTTTTTTGCCTGTCCGGGATACCGCTTTGCAATGGATGCGATGGCGAGCCCCTGGAACCACCCGGCCGGCGGCATGGCAAAGTCGACTACCTCTGGGTGGAACATCTGTATGAGCGGCAGGAATGATCTCTCTATGGCCTCTCCGATGTAGGCGTCCTCCAGTACGGGCCTGCCAACCACGGTGGCAAGGTATATCGGACTCTTGCGCGACATCATGCCTGTCATGGTAAACACGGGATACTTCTCGACCGGGGTATAGTATCCGGTGTGATCCCCGAAGGGGCCCTCGTCTTCCAGCTCCGACGGATCCACGTGCCCCTCTATCACGATCTCCGCGTTTGCCGGCACGTCGAGGTCTATCGTGCGGCACTTCACGGTTCTTATCCCCTCGCCTCCGCGCGCTATTCCTGCAAACAGGTACTTGTCCATGCCCTCGGGTACCGGGGCGACTGCTGAGAATATGGTGGCCGGCTCGCCCCCGATTATGATTGCGGCCGGTATCTTCTGGCCCGCCTCCCTTGAGATGTCGCCGTGCGCGGCTCCTCGCTTGTGCTTTTGCCAGTGTATGATGCACCGCGAGCCGTCGATTATCTGCATGCGGTATACGCCGAGGTTTCGCACGCCGGTCTCCGGGTGGCGCGTCGCTACCATGCCAAATGTGATGAACCTGCCGGCGTCGTGCGGCCATGAGCGCAGTACCGGCATGGAGTCAAACCCGGCATCCTTCGGCACGGTCTCCGACACGGGCCCCGACTCTGCAGGCTCCTTTGGAAATGCGCCCGCCATCTTTGAGAGTTCCGGCAGGCTCTTTATCTTGCCGAGCAGCCCCGACGGGATCTTGATCCTTGACATGTCTGCAATGCGCCTGCCAATCTCGGTATAGTCGGCAGTACCCAGGGCAATCTCCATTCTCCTTGCGGAGCCAAACGCGTTGCCCAGTATCGGCATCTTGTGCCCCCTGACATTCTCAAAGAGTATGGCGGGGCCGCCGTCCCTGTCCCCGCCCTTGGGGCCGTATGAGACCCGCCGCAGTATCTCGGCCACCTCTAAGTCGGCATCGACCTCTGCTGAGATCCGTCTCAGCTCGCCCTCCTTCTCCAGTGCGTCTATAAACTCGCCGAGCCCGTCTATTGGCATGTGATGCCTGCGACGGCGCGGTATAAGGATATGTTGCTTTTTCCTTGATTGTAACTACGGACTGTTTGCGGCCGGAGGCGGTACTCTGCACGTCGCCTCCCTCCAAGCCGAGTTCCGGGTTCTGCAAGTGGGCGGCTTAGCTATTTTTAACCGTCCCGCCGGGTAGGACTGAATGCCGGAAAGCGACAGTGACGGGTGTGCCGTGTGCAAGGGCTCCGGTACGATAGAGCTGCTCGACCAGCAGTGCCCGTTCTGCAACGGAACCGGCGAGCCCAGCAGGCCTGCCGAATCCTACATCAAGTCGCACATATGCCAGTGCGTCTTTCTTGACCGAAAGAGGTGCCCGCTGTGCGGCAAGCCATGCCATCACGACACGCCGAACAGGCCAAAAATACTGCTCAGTCCGGGATGAGCCGCGCGTACTGCGGCATCCTCAGAGCGGCGGAAGCTCGGTCTTTTTGTCGTACCCGCCAGAGCCGAACTTGCAGTAAAAGCAGAGCTCAGACTCCATGTACTTTAGCTTCTCTATCTTGATCGCCCCGATCTTGAGCGCAATCTTTGTCAACATCTTGTACTTTAGCGGCATGCCCGGTATGACCTCGTCATAATACACGCGGTAGTGATCGGGGCAGAACCTGAGCTTCATTCGGGCCGGCTCGCCGCCCCTGTTTGCCTCGTTGACCTGCTTTGTATAGTTGACCTGCTCTCGTATGTACTCGTGTTTTGGGCACGGGCAGTCCTTGCCCCCTGGGTGCTTGTATGCCGGTACGTTCTTCCAGTCAAATTCCGGATAGTCGTCCTCAAAGTCGTCCATGCATGGTCTCCGCAGGTGTCTAGTCTAGCAGAGAATATAAAACTTGATCAGGAGCGCGGGTGATCCGTGCTCTGAACGTGGGGTCTACCCGTTTGGTTTGGACGGACAGGCGTTCTGACAGGCCGATTCCGGCGCCGGCGGCCGCCTGCTGATCAAAATATAGATAAACCCCGCCCCGTCCACCCTGTCCGTGGCAGCTTCAAAAAGAGCGACCAAGAAGGACCTAGAGTCCAAGATTGTCGAGCTGGAGTTGAAGATTGACGCGCTTGTGGCCGAACTGCAAGATAACGCGGCGGCCAAGCCTGACGGGAATGCGAGCACCACTCCCAAGCCAGAGCCCAAAAAGCCAAAGGGCACGCTTCCAAAGGGATTTGACAAGCCCGCCCCCAAGCCAGAGCCCAAAAAGGCCGAGGCAGCGGCGGCAGAGGAGCCCAAAAAGCCAAAGGGCACGCTTCCAAAGGGATTTGACAAGCCCGCCCCCAAGCCAGCGGCAGAAAAGCCAAAGCCGGCCGAGTC
>JAJEHG010000043.1 GCA_022823825.1 Nitrosopumilaceae archaeon
GGCCCATCATTTGTCGAAAGCTGATGGGCAAACATGCATATGATCTATAAACTATTGCATTCTGCGGCCTGGCTTCGCCGGGCGCGGTCGTATGCCGGTTGGCCCTGCCCATGCCTAATGATTTGACCTGAGCTCATACCCAGTCGTTCCCGGACGCCAGCCTGCAACATTTTTATTTTCAAGCCCGGGCAAAGAGCCTGATGAGTAGCAAAAAGAAGTCCGCGCCGCTTCCTGCGTCTAGCGGGGGGCTCATGAGGTTCTTTGAGGATGAAACCAAGGGATTCAAGATAGACCCGCGAATAGTGGTGTCGATTCCCATCAGCCTCATTGTGGTATCGTGGGTAATCGAACTCTTTTTGGCGCCGTGAGCAACATGAACACGCACGACAGCCCGGACGGCGAAGACGGCGTCTCTGCCATACATCATAGGTTCTCACTTACCCTGCTGAATCCCGCATCGCATTACTTTTCACTGGCCGTGTCGCTCAGTATCGCCGCGGCGATACCTGCAATCATACACGTGTTTTACCTGCCCGACTCTGGGAATATCGCGGCCGCCGTATTCGCGTCTGTGGGGATCCTGTTTCTGACCCAGCTGCTCGACACCCGGTTTACGAGAAAGAAAGAGTACTCCAAGTCCCTGCACTCGTCGCTATTTGCCAACCTGCTGTGGCTTGCGTCCCTCCTTGCCGGCATCGCTGCCGGATTCGTGCTGGCAAAGGAGATGACGCCGTTTTTTGTCACGCTCGGAATGTTCCTGTTTGCAAGCTTCCGCATCGGCATATACACCACCACGCTCGGCGTCACGCTGAGGCGCGCGTGGGCCATATCGATGGTGCAGCCCCTTGCAATGTTCCTTGTGATCGTGCCGTATGACGCGTGGGCCGGCGTGCTGGGCGACCCGCTTGCGCTGGGATACGGCGCGTCGTTCATGATAATTGCCACCGTATGGTCGCACCTCACCAACGTGGCCGGCCGCCCCGGAATGGAGAGCACGCACAAGACCATCCAGGCGTATCTGGCCTCGCAGGGCGGCGACTACGAGGACGCCGAAAAGATAATGGAGCAGCGCTCAAGCGAGGCCAGGGTCTCCACCGCGCAGATCCGGCTCTCGTCAAAGGACACCGGAGGCCAGTTCCGCATAGTGCTGCCGGACATCCATCCGGGCCCGTACCATCCGGTGGGCGGAAGCAACATTCCGTACCTGATATACAAGAATCTGGACTCGTCTGCCATGGTGATGCACAGCGTGTCGGACCACGCGCTGAACCTGCCGTCCAGGGCCGAGGTTGAGAACTATCTGAGGGCGATCGAGGGGTGCAGCGTGACGGAGGAGGGGCTCCGCTGCACCGAGCCGGTCACGGTCACCATAAACCGCGCCCGCGTGATGTGCATCCTGTTTGGGCGGCGCCCGATACTGTTCCTGTCCCTGTCACCGCACGGCATGGAGGACGTTCCAAACTACGTAAAGACTGAGATTGTGCAGTACGCCGAGAACAGGGACTATTCGGGCGCGATGATCGTGGACTGCCACAACGCGATGGGCGCCACCCTCTCCGACGACGACGGCAGGGACATGCTGGAGGCCGCAAAGTCGTGCCTTGACAACCTGGTTGCAAAGGACACCCATCCAATAGAGTTCGGCTATGCAAACTCCGATGACATGGACATCAGCGCCAACGACATGGGGATGGGCGGCCTAGGGGTGGTCTGCCTGAAGATAAACGGCAGGAGGTTCCACATCGGATGGGCCGACGCCAACAACATGGAGAACGGGGTGCGCGAAAAGATAATCGAGCACCTCGCCTCAAAGGGATACGAGATGATTGAGATATGCACGTCTGACACCCACTTTTCGCGCGTAAAGGTCAGGAACCGCAACGGGTACTACCAGCTGGGGCTGGTGACGCCCGCCGAGAGGCTGTCCGGGTGGTTCGAGGAGCTGGCCTCGGCGGCCGAGCGCGACACGTCTGCGGCCTCCTACGAGATACTGGAAAGCGAGGCCGTGATCCGGGTGATGGGAAGCGGCATATTTGACGACTATTCAAAGGCGCTCGAGAACTCGCTGCGGATCACAAAGTATTTTGCGCTCGGCGGCGTAGCCCTCTTTGTCACCGGGCTGTTCCTCTAGGGTGCGCGCGGCCTTATCCCGGCCGAGCGCCGTCGCCACCGCCGTCCGTTATCGTCCTCATCCTGTCCAGATGCCCGTGGAACTCGTCTACAAACGACGCGAATCCGGCTATGGGCACTATTGGCACGTTGCCTACGAACTCTGTCTCGTGCTGGTACAGCGTCACTATAACCGGGGCCGCCACTGCGCCCGGCGTCTCGGCCACGTACCTGCGCGTACGCTCGATCTGCTTTGAGACCGCGTCGGAGACGACCGACGGGGCGGTGCGCCTCCAGTGCTTGCAGTCTACGAGCATCGCGACCCCCATGCGTATGCCCACCACGTCTATCTCGACGACGGGCCTCTTGAACCTGAGGTTGTTCATCACCGCAAAGTTTCTTGAGGCCAGTATCTCGCCGGCCAGCCCCTCAAAGTCCCTCCAGTCCATCTCGGGCGCTATCTCGTCAAGCGACGCGGCTCCACCCTCCAGCATCGCTATGGCGGCCCGCAGACGGTCCCCCCGCTCAAAGTGGTATGCGCCGCCTACGGAGCGGCCGATCCCGGACTGCTCGAGCCAGTCAAGCGTCCTCCGCGCGTCCCGTACGCCGACGCCGGTCACGGCGCTGTAATCCCTGGGGGACACGCCCCCCTGTATCATCCCGCGCAGCCCGCGCGCGGTCATCATACCGGCCATGGCCGTCGGGCGCGCCCTTGCGATATAATGGTTGATCGGCGCCTGCGCGGCATGCCCCGCGGCGCTGCGGCGGCCGGCTTGCGCTGCCGCGGGGCGCGGCAGCGAAAAAGGGAGGTTGCCGCGGCGGGCCCGCTCCCGGTGCGCGCAGTCCTTCGCCGCTGCAGGAGGGGGAGGGGGGGGGGGAGAGGGGCATTGCGCTCAATAGTTTTATTACAACAGGGCGGACTCGACGCGCATGAACGGCGCGGCGCGCGGCAATGATACCTCGACGGGCGGCCCCCCCCGCTCTGGACTCTTGATCCCGTGCGCGGCCGCGCTGCTGCTGTTCGTGCTGGCGGCCCAGGCCTCGCCGTGCGGCGGCCCCTGCGAGGCCCGCGCCGACGGCGCCACGTACGTGGACTCTGTAAGGTTCGTGCAGTACCTTGATGAGAACACCGCGCTCGAGGAGGTGCGCGGCGGCGGACTTGACATGTATTACTACCACGTATCGTCTGACCAGCTCGAGTCGCACCAGTCGCGGCAGGGCCTAAACGTGCACGAGTCGACGGGCGGCTCTTACAGCATACTCGTAAACCCGGCCGTCTCCGAGTCCGCGTTCAACCCGTTTCAGGACAGGGACGTCCGCTTTGCACTCAACTATCTGGTGGACCGGCGCCTCATCGTAAACGAGCTGATGGGCGGTTACGGCGTGCCGATAATATCGCACTACGGGCCCTACGATCCCGAGTACCTCACGGTCATCGGGCGGCTTGCGGCCTTTGAGTTCGGGTACAACCCGGCGCTCGCAGAGAGGACTATATCGGAGCGGATGCACGCGATGGGCGCTACCAAGGACGGGGGCAGCGGCGCGTGGATGATGGGCTCTGAGCCCGTCTCCGTCACGTTCTTCATACGGAGCGACGATCCGGTGCGAAAGTCGATAGGGGAGATACTCGCATCCGAGCTTGAGCGGATGGGGTTCGCCGTACAGAAGGAGTTCGGCGACCTCAACAAGGCCTTCGTGGTGGTGTACGGCTCGGATCCGGCGGACCTGAAGTGGAGCCTGTACACGGAGGGGTGGGCAAAGTCCGCGTTCGTAAGGTATGACTCGACGGGGCTCAGCCAGATGTACTCGCCGTGGTTCTCCAACATGCCCGGGTTCAACGATCCCTCGTACTGGAACTACGAGAACGAGGCGCTTGACAACGCGACCCAGCGCATCTACACGGGGGACTTTGGCGGGGAGGAGGAGCGCGCAGAACTCATCCGGTCGGCCGTCGCCGAGGGGGTCTCCGAATCCGTCCGGATATTCATCGCAGGCAAGAACGTCCTGTATGTGACGCACGAGTCAGTCAGCGGCGTGGTAAACGACTTTGGCGCCGGGCTCCCGAGCCGGTTCACCCCGATAAACGCCAGGGTGGCTGCGCCCGCGTACGGGTCGCATGACGGAAACGGCGCCGCTGCCGAGGGCGAGCTCCGCATAGGCGTCAAGCAGATCTACCAGGGGTCGTGGAACCCCGTAATGGGGTTCAGGGACGCGTACAGCAGCCAGATCGGGACGCTCCTGTCGGATCCGGCAGTCTTTCTGCACCCGTATACGGGCAGCGTGATCCCGCTCCGCGCGGGGTGGAACGTCACTACCGCGGGCCCGCTGGGCGCGCTTGGCGTGTCCCCCGACGCCATACTCTGGGATCCCGTGCAGCAGCAGTGGCGGGAGGTGGGCCCCGGGGTCAACGCGACCAGCATGGTGACGTTCCGCTACGCGCTGGGCAACTGGCACAGCGGCGCCGCGATGGACATGCTTGACATAGTCCACTCGCTGTACTTTGCAAAGGAGTGGGGGACGCAGACGGGCCCCGACGATGCCACGTTTGACACGGAGTTTACGTCGGTCGCGGCCCCCAGCGTGCAGACCATCAAGGGGATCAGGCCCGCCGGCCCCGACACCGTCGAGGTATACGTGGATTACTGGCACTTTGATGAGGGGCAGATTGCGCAGTGGGCGGCCCCCAGCGTCAGCATGCCCTGGGAGATGATTGCCGCAATGGAGGGCGTGGTGACCGACGGCAAGGCCTCGTTTTCGCGGTCCGGGGCCGCAAGCAAGGGCATCGGATGGCTCTCCGTAATCGTGCCCAACGACTCCGCCATGATACGCGACGAGCTGGAGTCGATGAGGGGTGTCGGGCACGTGCCGGCAGCGCTCGCGCGCGTGCAGCCGCTTGCGGGACTGGTTGGCGGCCATGACGGAGGCGGCGGCGACGGACAGCAATACTTCCAGTCACGGTACGACTCTGCCATATCGTGGATCGACGATATGGGGCACGCCATGGTGGGAAACGGGCCGTTCTACCTTGACTCGTACTCGCCAGAGTCACGCAGCATACGGCTGATATCCTTTGGTGACGAGACGTACCCGTTTGCGCGCGGCAGCTGGTCGGGGTTTGAGCGCGCGGCGTTCCCGGAGATTGCGGGGGTGGAAATTCATGCAAGGCCCGTCGTGGCCGGGAGCGAGATGCGCGTGGACGTGTCCACCCGGGAGGCGGACTCTGTTCTGTATTTTGTGACAAGCGGGCGCGGCGAGATCGTGTCGTCCGGGACGCTGCCTGTCGCAAGCGGCGGGGGCATGGAGGATGGAGCCGCCGCCGCTACTGCAGTGACCTCCGTTGTGATTGCGCCCGGTGACACGAGACTTCTAAGCGAGGGGGCAAACACTGTGCGCATATTCGCCCTGTCAGAGACTGTCCTGAGGCCCGACATCTATGAGGCTGGGTTTCTGGCAGTCTCGCCGAGCGGCGCGGATCCTGGCACGGTAGGCGGCGGTGACGATGCCGCCCCCGCAGCAGGTATCGGCTCCCCGGACGCGCCGGAGGCAGGGCCGCAGGGCGGTGGAGCGGTCCTGTCGGGAGCGGAGCCGCCACCAGATTCGGCTGCCGGCGAGTCCCTCGCGCCGTATGCAGTCGCAGCTGGCCTGGCGCTGGCCGCGCTCGGGGCCGCGGCATACTGGGCGCTCAAGAAAAGACGCAGGCCGCGGGCATGACGGCCGCTGTCTCCGGAAAACGACGCTCGCGCATGCGCGTGTAACCGGTGACTGCGGGCGCCGATACTCTCGGCCCCAACGGACGCTCATGCAGAGGCGTTATCGCTCACGCCAGCCCGTACCCTGCTGCTATCTCCGCCGCATCATCCTGCCCTGTCATGGCGGCATACTCTGCTAGGATGTTGCGGTTCAGATCGTAAAACGTGTGGCCCCACCTGAACCTGCCAAGCACGTCGTGGGCCATGTCGTCGTATCCCATGATGAACAGCGAGGCCGCTATGGCCTCTGCCGTCGTCAGCATGCCTATCTTCGCGTAGTTTACGGGGTTTCCTGCAAGGAGCGGCGGCAGGCGCCTCGAGGACTCTGTATCGTACCGGCGCTGCGCGCCGCTACCGTCGGCTCCCGCCTTTTTGCGCCTTTCTCCCGCGCCACGCGGCGCGCCAAACTCCCCCTCTGCCAGCCTCCATGAGCAGTCCACCCCGACTACTGCCCCCGCCGTACGTCGGTCAGACGGCATCAGCACCATGTCGCTGTAGGGGTTCAATATTATGGCCCTGCGGCCGCGCGGCACCCCCCTGATCTTGCGCGCAATCCCTGCCTTGAGCAGGCGCGCCGCGGTGCACTTTCTGGGATCGTCCTGGTACCTCATCAGGACATCTACTCTCATCGAGCGACATGGAACGTCTTCATATTTGATGCTTTTTTGGGCCGTGCCGCACGGCTGGTCGTTACACTGCCGCAAACGGGTCCGCGGACTGGTCGCGTGACGTGTACGTGCGGCCCCGCCATGAAAGCGACGGGTTGTGGCGCACGAGGCCCGCGAGGAACCCGGCCGAGACTACGAGGCCGCCTACTGGCGCAAGCAGCCCGTACGGCACCCCTATCCCCAGGCCCGTCCTCGACTCCATGACGGCCCCCGTCCAGACCAGGGCAGACGCCGCCGCGCTGGAGGACGCGGCCAGGACGGCGGGGATGAGGCCCGCCCACGGCCCGCCCGATGCTACGGCGGCGGCGTCGGCCGCGGCGATGGTAGCGCCTGAGAGTGCCAGAAACGGCGCAAACAGGAGGAACGCGACCGCGACTGCAACGCCGGCCGCGGCGCGCAGCCCGTACTGCGCGCGCATTGGAATCATCAGTCTCTTTAACGCGTTCCACAGGGTGTGCCCGTCCCTGGCCCAGACGGCCTCGATCAGGTGCTCGCCCCGGACCATCAGCATGCGGTGCCCCGCCTCTTTTGTGCGGCGGCCCAGCGCGCCGTCCTCTATCATCTCGCCCCTGACGCCCTCGTGCGCGCCGACTGACAGGTACGTCTCGCGCCTTATGATGAAAAAGCTCCCAAAAAAGTAGCCGGTCTTGCTGTCCGGATTGTTGACGTTGAGCGCCGAGAACCTGGTATGCAGAAAGACCGATATCATGGGCAGCGTGGCCTTGGTCCAGAACTCGGGGGCAAGCATCCGGGGCATCACCGTCAGCGCGTCAAGCCGGCCCCCGAGCAGGCGGCCCACGGCAAGGCCAATCATCCCCCTTGTGTGGCGCGTGTCGGCGTCCGTGAACAGCAGCAGGTCGCCCTTTGCCCTGCGGTACCCCTCCATGCATGCCCAGTTCTTTCCCATCCAACCGTCAGGCTTTGGCCTGGCAGAGACGGGGACGATCACGCCGGGGTGGCGGCGGGCGCACCGCTTTATTATGCCCATGGTGTCGTCATCAGACGAGTCGTCGATTGCTACGACTTCGTAGTTTGGATAGTCCTGGACCGCGAGCGACTCGAGGCAGCGCTCTATGTAATTTTCCTCGTTGCGGGCCGGCAGTATGACCGACACCATAGGGCGGCTTGCGGAACCTGAGGCGGCAGGTTTGGCATTGCCGCCGCCGCCATAACCGTCACCGTCTCCATCATAATCATCATCAAGGTACGGGACCTTCCTGAACGTGGCCGACATCGAGCGTATCAGGTACACCCAAGCGCCTGCCACGCATGCCATGACTGCCGCAACGGCGCAGAGCGCCACGTCTGCCGCAAGAGTCTCTGACATTGCGCGCATCACACCGACTTTTCCGCGGCCTCCTTGATGGACTGCATGGCCATCTCTGTGCCGTTTCTGATGTGCCCCTTTAGCATGCCCGTAAACATGCCCATCATGCCGGTCATCTTGACGTCCCATACGGTGCGGAGCAGCACAGAGCCGCCGTTGTCGTCGTCGCGCGGCTCCATGCTGACTGTCTTTGTGCCCTTTATGATCCCGTCAGTGAAGACCGCCTCGATCCTCTCTTCCGGATACAGGGTCACGTCCTGCATGCATTTTTGATCCCGAAATGCAATCGTAATCTCGCGGTGAATCGTGTTCTCCTGCCTTGAGATGTTGCGGACAGACTTTGTGCCCTTCCAGTATGCGGGCTCGTTGTCGACGTCGGATATGATCCCCCAGACCGCGCCGGGCGGCGCCCGTATCTCGACGTCCACTACGATCTCTGCCATGATGGTACGGTAAACCGCATTAAATATATTAGATTCCGCCACCGTGCAGGCAGGCTGTGATGGGCACCACGCCCAAAATCCAGAACAGTAACTCCGGTTCTAACGGCGTGTGCCATTCTTCCGTCACAGCCCTTCCCTTAAAATGACCCCTCCCCGGATACCCCGCATGGCGCCAAGGGGCAGAAAAAAAATACACACGTTTGACGGCCCCTCGTTTTGGAAGAACGCGTACGCGCACCAGAGGGCGGCGCTGCTGCGCATGATCGGCGTGCCGGAGGACAGGGTTGCAGAGATGTCAAGTACGGCGTACCTGGATCTCCCGATTGACACCAGATATGACATAGAGACCTCACCGGACGTGGACGTGCGCGAACTCTCGGACTGAGTGCCACGCGCCAATGCTGGCGGTGCAGCCTGTCACCCCCACCCTGCGCAAGCGTCAAGCGCAATTCATTTTAAGGCATCCGCGTGCCGCAACCCATGGAGCTTGCAAAGTATGAGGATTTTGCGAGGTTGGACATACGGGTGGCAAAAGTGACTGACGCCAAGCCCATAGAGGGAAAGACGCGCATAATGGAGGGGCGCGTCGACCTGGGCGGCGGCGACGAGCGCAGCGTGATAATCGGAGGCGCCCAGTACCACGCCCCGGAGGACATGATCGGGAGGACCGTCATCGTAATAGCCAACCTGGAGCCAAAGCGGGTGGCGGGCATCGAGTCAGATGCCATGCTTCTTGCAGCAGACGTGGACGACAGGCCCGTCTGGCTGACGCCGTCCGGCGAGGTTCCCCCGGGGGCGCCGGTCAGGTAGCGCCGCCGCCGCCGTAATCCGGCACGCGCAGAGCGCACCCTACTCGTACGCCATCAGGTCATACTCCTCCAGCATGGAGTGGAGGTTGTTGACCGAGCGGTCGACGTCGGCCTCTTTCTTTGCGCCCGTGCAGACCAGCTTGCCGGAGGAGAACAGCAGTATGACGGTCTTCGGGTCCAGCGTGCGGTGGATCAGTCCCGGGAACTGCTCCGGCTCGTACATGCTGCGGGGCAGCGAGCGCGCGGCCTGCTCCAGGTGGATCCGCCCGCCCAGGTTTATCGAGGCCACGATATTCTGAATCTCTACCGTGGCCTCGTTTTTGACGCTTATGCCCCCCTTGCGCAGCCTCTGCACCACTGTCTTGACGGCCTTTCTTGCCATCTCCTCGGACTTGGAGCCGGTGCACACCATCTTGCCGGAGGTGAATATCAGGGTGGCAGTCTTCGGGGTCCGGAGCCGGAACACCAGGCCGGGAAACTGGTCGGGATGATACTCGACGTCCGGAAAGGTGCGCGTAATCTCGTTGAGGTCCATCGGCTGGTCTACCGACGCGGACGCGACAACGTTCTCCACGCGGATTACGGGCTTGGTCTGCGGCATGCCATGTGTGCACAAACGGCATAATAAAAGGACTCGTCGACCTCCGATATGTGGAAGGCCCGTTAGCCCGTTCAGTGCCGGCATTATGGCCGCCGCGAAAAACTCTCGGCCGGCAGGAGGCGCGGGCGTATCCGTACCTGTCCAGACCGTGTATGAATCCGCGCGCAAAATCCGCATTGTCCATATCGCTGGAGGATTCTGCGGTTTGGTATGGGGCTTATCGGCCCCGCCGAGACCTGCATCGCGGCGTACGCCTCAAGCCTGTCGGCGCCGTTATCTCGCGCCGAGGATGCCAGAAACGTCATGCCGCCTGCGTCAAACCGCGGCATCACACGCCTGCCGGTTCCTCCCTCCCCCCTTCCAATCCGCCATGCCGCGGGCTACAAGGCTGTTCAGGCCTACGCCACCCTGTACGCTTCAAGCGCGTCGATGACGGCGTCTCAGATCCGCAGGGAGTGGGGAACCTGTCACACTCCAAGCACTGCCGATTGATGCTCTCGGACGGTGCGCCGGATGGACTGCATGTCGTCAACGGCCTTGATCATGATCTCGTTGTCCTTGGAGGAGTTGTACTTGTGGACGTCGGACACGTGCTTTTTTGCATCCGGCTCGGATGCCATGACAACGGGCCTGTAGACCCCGACTATGGCGGCGCCGCGTGCGCAACACTCAACACAGTAGTACTTCTCTGTCCCAGAATAAGCGAGCAAGAGTACTAGAGTCATTATGTTAATAATTTTTATTGTCCTTTATAAAGTAGCTGGTCGCCGGTACATGGATCTGAGCCCCGAGCACGTCAGGTTCCGGCAGGTACCGGATTCATGCATTGTCCCGTCGCGCCATGATGCCCAGACCTTCCGGATGGCATGATCAAACGCCGCCAGAACCGTGACGGCGTCCACGCCCGTCCCGGCGTTCGGGTAAAAGGGCGGGTGGACGCGCCACGAACAGGCTGCTCGAGGAGGCCAGGCCGCGGACGGCAAGCCGCGATCCGGCGTTCCGTCTGGTGCTGTTCTACATCCCGCTGTTCATGTACGGCATGTGGGCCGGAGCGCCGCGGGGAGGGAGCGGATCCGGCGGGCGCCACGCTGCAGTCAAGCGTACGCGCGGCAGTCTTGGCTGCCTTTTGTAACACTGCCGGAGCGCCGTTTGATTCTGGCGGTTCGGACTGACGCGTCAGTTCCACGTACTGACCCCAGACGCAGCAGTCACGGCGGCGATGGCGGTGGCGGCCGGGCTGGGGGAGAAGCGGGGGGGGGGGGGACGGCCGTCAGGATATCTCGGTGCAGGTTGGCCATTTCGAATCATTTATGTTGAAAACGGCCCTTGCGCACTCCAGTGAATTTTACGGGATTTGAACTGGACCAGCTGCTCGGGATGGGCGAGGAGTCAAACCCGCTGATGATGCTCGTGTGGATACTGCCCGTAATCCTCTTCGTGTTTTATGGCCAGAGAATACAGCTCTACGTGACGTCAGGCGAGATAAAAAAGGCGATAAAGAAGCTTGACGCGTACAGGTCAGAGTCGAGGGACGAGCTGCTCGGGCATCTCAGGGACGTTACGGGCAGCCCGCAGCAGCCGCAGCAGCAGCGCCAGCCGCCCGCCCAGGCCGGAACAGACGAGCTTGCAGGCAAGGTGTCCAGGTTCATAGACTACATCACGATCATGCCGGTGGACATGGACCCGTCGGGAATCGTGCCAAAGGTAAAGCACGTTATGCGCACAAGGGAGGACGTGACGAGGAGGCAGGTCGAATCCCTTGCACCCGGCATGGCAGACGAGCTGCAGGGGGCAAGGGTGCAGGTCCTGCTTGAGATTGCGTCCTCGCTGCACATGATACACAAGACAGTCAACCACATGTTCCTCACCGCAAAGAGGCAGAACAACTATCCGCTCATCCTGCCGCTGCAGATGGCGCTCCCCTTTGTAATGGAGCAGGCCGAGGCCCTCAGGGACGCCACCGGGGCGTTCAGGGAGGGGCACCCCGTAGGCGACGGCATCGGGCCCATGATAGTCGGGAGGATGATGCGCGGGCTCAAAAAGGAGGAGGCTGCCCTGCACACGGTGCTTGCAAGGGACTCGTACGAGGGGCGCAACCTGCTGCTGCTAAAGGCGCGCGGCCCCGCCCCCGTGGTCGGAAGGCCCGCGGACGCCATGTCGTACATTACGGGCTCGGGGCAGGAGATACACGTCATCATAATGATAGACGCGGCCCTCAAGATGGAGGGCGAGGATTCGGCAAGCGTGTCGCACGGGTTTGGCGCCGCGATAGGGGGGATCGGCACGGAGAGGTACGAGATCGAAGAGTACGCGTCGGGGGCCGGGATACCGATCTTCTCGATAGTGGTAAAAGAGTCCGTCAGGGAGGCCGTTACCATAATGACAGAGGAGATAGCGCAGAGGGCCGACGAGATTGCAGTCCAGCTGCGCGAGATGATACGCGAGAACGCCGGGGAGGGACAGACAGTGCTGGTCATCGGTGTCGGAAACACGGCAGGTGTCGCGCAGTGATATTTGAGAGCGGCAAGAAGAAGAGGCTCGTGACGGAGTACACCGAGACCACGTGCCACGGATGCGGGGCCTCCGGCAAGAGGAGGTTCAGGAACGGCGACGTCGTATTTGAAGACGCGCCCGAGCCCTGTCCGGAATGCGGCGGTGCCGTAATGGTGGACAAGATATTCGGAGAGATTTTGGAGTGATGCGGGGCGGGCTGCGGGCCGGATGCAACAGCAGCAACGGCAGCAGCAGCAGCGATAGCAGGCTCAGGGCGCCGCCGTCACCAGCGTCACGCCCTCGTCGGTTGGAATGAACGTGTGCTCTGCCTGCGCCACCCTCTGCCCCTCGGCCTCTACAAGCACGGGGTAGGCCTGGACGGCCTTTTTCTTTACGAGCAGTTCAAGCAGATTCCTGGCCTCGCCCTCCTCCCATTCGGACGTAAGCCACCTGAGCGCAAAGGGCAGCGTGTTGAACCTCTCCCAGATGCGGTCCAGCATCCGATCGGCCGCCTCGTTCTTTGTCCTCTTGCGCGACATGAGCGCAAAGATGTTCTTTGTGCTGCCGTTGCGCACAAAGCCGCCGCCGTCACGCGTCGTGACAAACGGCTCGCATGCGTACGCGGACTGGTCCGACAGCGAGAAGCCGCCGATTGACCATATGTTCGGGATGGTCTTGCCTGCGTGTATCGTATACTGGTCAAGGGAGTGGCCGCTCAGGTTGGCGATGGGCTTGAACCCCATGTCCCTGATCGACGACTCGATGGTACGGCCTATGTCGCGCGCCTTTACGCCCGCCTTCATCATGGAGAGTGCCCTTGCAAGGGCTTTTTCGGCCGCGCCGACAAGCGGGTCGTACTCGGGATCATAGCACACGGATACGGCCGTGTCGGCAATGTAGCCGTTGACGTGGGCCCCGAGATCAATCTTTACCAGGTCATCGCCCTTTATTTCAAGGTCGTCGCCGGGCTCGGCCGTATAATGGGCCGCAATCTCGTTGATGCTGACATTGACTGGAAAGGCGCAGTCCGCGCCGCGCTTCCTAATCTCGGATTCGACGTACTCGCACAGGTCATACGCGGTCCGGCCCACCCAGTCGGTGTTGCGCGCAATCTCCCTCACCTCGCCTGCGATCCGGCCCGCCTTTAGATAATCCTCGACCTGCACAGCACGACGGCGGGGCACGCACTTAAAATGATTGGCAATCGGGCCCGTCTGAAATCCGGTGCGGCCGCGGCGCGCGCGACGTGCCTGAAGAGCGGGGCCGGTGTCATGCTTAAATTGGGTCTGGCAAGAGTGCGCAAATACTGGGATCGTAGTCTAGATTGGTATGATTCTGCGTTTGGGACGCAGGGGTCGCAGGTTCAAATCCTGCCGGTCCCACCTTGCCATACACTGCCATTGCCGTTGCCACGTACCGGGGCCCCTGCGCCGCGCCGCTGCGTATGGGGAGCCTGGCCCCTTCCTCTCTCGCACTAGCGCGTTCCATACTTTTATCACATGCAAGGATGAGACTAGCCGCGCCGGGCAATGAGGACGAGTTAGAGTATTGACAGATGAGATGACTCAATTGCCGAGCTCGGCACCATTTTTACAAGCGCAGGTCAGGCCCACGGCATGGAGTTTGGCAGGCGCGACATCATACTGGTGGCCGGGCTGGTGCTGTTTATGATAGGGCTGATTCCGTTCATGGCGCCCGTGTACGCGGCCGTCGTGGTCATAGCAATGTACTTTGGCATCAAGGTGTTCGTTGCAAGGCGCAACCAGGCCGTCCGCGGCGAGCTGGGACCTGAGGGCATATGCATGGAATGCGGCGGGAGGATATCCGGCGGGAGGTGCCCGGACTGCGACGCCGCCGATGCGGAGAGGACTGCGTGACGGGCGCCCCGGCGGCGTCGGTGATTCGCGCCGCCGCGCACGGCCGGGAACGCAGGGCCTGCGCGTGAAAAGCGGCTTTTCGGCCTGAGGGACGGGCATGCCTGGCCAAGTACATACTATTTAACAACTAGCTCAAATTCGACCAAGTCCAACTATAAAAGCAAAGTGCGCCACAATCATACGTATGACGTCAAATACGCCTGCCGCGCGGACATGCGGCTCGCGCAGCAGGCAGGAATGCCGCGCCAAAGGGCGCGGCGCGAGGATCATGCCCGTCCAAAGCACGATTCTGATTATGGCGGCGGCTACAGCGGTGATGGCCCTGGCGTCGGCGTCCTTGGCATTCGACGCGCAGGCGCCGCACGAAGCCGCCCTGAACGCCCCGGACGTGAGCCGCGCCGCGTACGCGCAGGGCGCCCCGGGCGTCTCCAACCACATAGTGATAAACGAGATAGACACGAACCCGCCCGGCAGCGACAGGGCAAACATCGCGGAATGGGTGGAGCTGTACAACCCCACGTCCGAGACAGTCGATATAGGCGGATGGCAGATATCCTCCACCACGGGCCTCAAAAAGGCCATGACGATACCGGAGGGGACCAGCATAAAGCCCGGCCAGTACATGACGTACACGTACGACCGGATATGGTTTGCAGACGTGGGCGAGACGGCGGAGCTGCGCGACGGCAGCGGCACCGTGATACACAGCACTCCGAGGATCACCGATACTGCCGACGACTCGATGTCGTGGCAGCTCATATACGACGGCTACTCGTCTGGCGACAGCGCCCTGGACTGGAGGCTCCACGCGTCAACGCCGGGGGCCTCAAACGGCAAGATCCCGCAGGCGGGATCCGCGGAGCAGCTCACAATCACGCTATCAACTGACCGCGAGTCGTACACCTTTGGCCAGACTGCCACCATAAGCGGCACCGTGTCGGAGAGAAGGTACATCGAAAAGCCGTTCTTCTCGACCGAACAGGTCACGCTTGAGATAAGCGGGCCCAGCTACAGCGAGACGGTCACGCTGTACCCCAATGCGGATCTCGGGTTCTCGACCCTGCTCATACTGCAGCAGGTGCGCGGCATACAGGGCGGCACGTACGAGGTGTCGGCCGAGTATTCAGGAGCGTCCGCGTCGGCCTCCTTTGAGGTCGGGTACGAAGCAGTGGAGGGCGCGGCGCCCCGGGACGACAGCATTACTATAACGGCCGACAGCGCGGCGTATACCCCCGGCCAGGAGGTAGTCGTGTCCGGCACCGTCCAGAGGGCGGTCCAGTTCGCCACGTTTGACGTAACGGTCGTGGGCCCCGGCGGCAGTACCGTATCGTCTGGAAGCCTCGCCCCCGTAAACGGCAGGGTCGGGACGTCCTTCCTGCTCAGCGCGGTGAATCCCGAATACGGCACGCACACCATACACGCCTCGTATGCCGGCAAGAGCGCCACCGCCTCCTTTGAGGTCGTCGCCGAGCAGCGGGCGCCGGAGCGCATAACGCTCACATCAGACAGCCCCGCATACGAGCCGGGCCAGTCGGCAGTCATAAGCGGCAAGCTCAACGACGTCTGGACCGCCGCACTCGACCTGAAGATCGTGCAGACAAGGCAGGGCTCCGTGCTTGACAGCAGCACGGGCAGCTATGCCGGATTCAAGAGGGGGGAACCGCTGTACGTGGCAGGCGACGGCTCGTTTGAGTACACGTTCCACATACCGAACAGCACGCAGAGGCTTGGGGACTACAGGGTTACGGTCGAAGGCGGCATCGGGGCGGCGGGAATAGTGATATCGGTAGTAGAGGACGCCGACTCGTTCGTGGCGGTCAGCGGCCCGCTCACCATAGGGACGGACAAGCCCGCATACGAGATGAACGAGCCCATAGTGTTTTCAGGGTATGCCACGGCCGAGTACACGGGAACCACGTCGGGGTACGCCACCGCGTCAGTCAGGATACACATAACTGACTCCGACGGGTCGCCGCTCCGCAGCCAGTTGGAGGGAGACGACGTAAGGAGGGGCTTTGGAGGCGGCATGGAATCCACCACATACGAGGCAATCGCGGTGCCCGAAGAGTCCGGCAGGTACACCGCGACCATAAACGCGCTGCCAAGCATCTTTGGGGCGGGAAACTATACGGCGGTCGCGACATACAGGGGGCTCACGGCCACGGCGGAGTTCTCCGTCTCCGACCAGTACGACGTTTCGGAGCCGGTCATCACGACTGACAAGGAGGTGTACGGCCTGGGCGAGACCGTGACCGTCAGCGGGGCGCTCCCGGGCAGCGGAGCGACGTACGTGTCAATCACGCTTACAAGGCCCGACGGCTCGACCATACAGAGCAGTGCGGCAATAGTGGGGCAGCACTTTTCATGGGAGTGGGACGCGCCAAAGGTCGAAAGGAAGCACACGCTCAAGGAGGGCGAGCTGCGCGGCAGCAAGATGACCGTGTTTGGCGCATACACGATAAAGATCTCGACTAGCGCGTACAGCGACATACTGTACTTTAAGGTCTCAGAGGACCCGCAGAACGACTCGCTTGCAAAGGAGCCGCTGATCGTCTCCACCTCAAAGGCGCTCTACAAGCCCGGCGACGACCTGGAGGTCTCCGGCATTGTAACTCTGTACGAGCACGGCGGGGAGGGCCTCAGGGTGCCCCTCAGGGTCGCCATAACGGTGAGCCAGGACTATTTCCCGTATTCGAAGATCTACGAGGCGTGGGTCTATCCGGACAACGGCGGCGAGTTCTCAAGCGAGTTTGACCTGCCCATAGGCGTGTTCAAGGAGGGATCATACAAGGTCTCGGCCCTGTACGGGCCCGCCAAGACCAGCGTGCTGTTCCGCATGGCAAACGACTACGTGGTGAGCTCAAGCGAGCCCCTCTCCCTGAGCGTCTCGACTGACGCCAAGACGTACCACCCGGGCCAGACGGTCACGATATCGGGCGGGCCTAACAAGATCATATACGTGGAGGACTACAGGGTCAGCGTGTACAAGACGACGGGCCAGGAGATAGACTGCGGCACGGCGGCCTGCGGCGACCACAGGGGGCCCGTAACAAAGATCAAGCCGGGGCCCACCGCCTCGTTCGTGCACCACTTTACAATACCGGGGGGCAGCGGCGCGGTGGGAACCTACGAGGTGACTGCCCAGTCGGCAAACTGGCTTGAGCGCATAACGTTTGAGGTCGTTGAGGCCGAGGAGCAGCAACAGGAGCAGCAGCAGCAGCAGCCGCAGGAGGTTGGCCCGCCCGCCCCGGAGGTCGTGATTACAAAGCACAACAGGCTTCCGGGCTCGGAGTTCGTGATAGACGCGCGCGCGACCGACTCGCTGGTGTTCGAGAACGTGACTGTAGGCGCCATGCCCGTGTCCGTTTCCGGCTCCATGATCACGACGGCCGGAGAGGAGCAGTCGGTGAACCTGCAGGTGCTCGCAGGGGACGGAACCTGCCTGATAGGCCCGTCCGAGTCCTGCCTGATAAGCGGGTCGACTGAGTCCCAGGGCGGGGCGTACGCGACGGTCCAGCTCGAGGACGGGACGCCCCTGAGGGTGGTGTACGGGGGCCCCGACAAGAGGCTCGAATACTTTGCCATACATACCGGGGCCGGGCAGGACTATCTGCCGGACATGACGTGGACCGTAAACGTGCTCAAGGACGATCAGGTGTCCCGGTTTTACTACAAGGTCGCGTACAAGGTCGACTGGCCGTAGCGGCGGTGGCGACAACATGGACACGGTCCGGCGGCCAGCATCCCTAACAGGGCATGGACGCGTACTGGGCCAAAGCCGGGATGGCTGACATCGGACGTGGCTCACGCCGCGCTGCCGGCAGGCGGCATGATCTTTTTGAACATGTAGTCTGGTGTAACCGTCCCCCCCTCACGAGCCCTGAAGAATCCTGCATCTGCATCCTTGGACGCGTATGCGAACCGGGGCGCGTCAGAAACGCACTCCGACTTTCCCATGTCGTCGCCCACTGCCGGGTCGCCCGCGCAATATTGTCTGGAACTCTGTTTCCTAATTCCTCCCCCACATGCCGGCCAAGTCCAGGCCGGGCGGCATCATGGGCTTCATGCCGTCACGACGTCACACCCCCCCCCCGCCTCCCGCGCAATCGACTCGTCCCTCCACCTGTTGTACAGGGCC
>JAJEHG010000035.1 GCA_022823825.1 Nitrosopumilaceae archaeon
GTGAAACGCGCATTTTGGAGCTTGATTTCATCAAAGTCACTCGTAATCGCGCCCCGCCAATCGATTATTCATCCAGAATCCTGCAAAAATGGACGCGCAGGATGGCATAATGCACGATCACCCGATAATGCAGAGGAACCAAGTGGCGCGCGGCACGCCCGAGCTCCAAAGCAGCCCGGCGCCAGTCTTGCCACCCCGGCACCGGCGCGCTGATGCCATCGCCCCGTGCGGCACGCGCAGTGGCCCCGGAGGCGGGGACCCATGCCGGCCGCAGGACCGTGCCGTAGTATCATAATGGTGGACCGGGGGGGAATTGAACCCCCGACCTCCCCGTTGCGAACGGGGCATCATGCCCCTAAACCACCGGCCCTCTGGCATGCTCCGCGCAGTCCGCTTTTATTCATTTTCAACCGGCCCCTGCGTACGCCTCAAGGCATAATAGCGCTGCATGGCCACGCCAGGCATGGCCACGCACGACGCCGTAATCGCCGGATCGCGCGTCGTGCTGCCGGACGCCGGGGAACCCTCGGACGCAAACATAGTGATCGACGGCGGCCTCATATCCGACATTACCGCGGACCTGCCGCCGGCCGACGTCCGCATAGACGGCAGGGGCCTCGTGTCCGTTCCGGGGCCGATAGACACGCACGTCCACTACGGGGTGTACTCGCCCATAGACGAGGCCGCCCGGACCGAGTCGCGCGCGGCCGCAATCGGCGGCGTGACCACCATGATGCGCATGCTCCGGCTTCCCGGCCCCTTTGACGAGTCGCTGCCCGAGCAGCTCGACGCAATGGCGGCAAACCACCACGTGGACTATGCCATACACGCGTCGGTCTTTACGCCCGAGCAGGTGCGCACCATGGGGTTCTGCGCTGAGCAGTGCGACGTGAGGTCGTTTAAGATATACATGAACCTCGGGGGCGAGGTGGGCCACGTATACATGGACACGCCGCCCGGCTCCAAGGATCTGGCGCCCTCAAGCGTCCACGTGGATGATCACATGGTGCGGGAGACGGTGAGGGAGGCCGCGCGGCTCGGCTGCCCCGTGCTCGTGCACGCCGAGGACTATGAGATGTGCGGCTGCGGGATCAAGACGGCGCGGCAAAAGGGGCTCGACGGGCTTTCCGCCTGGTCTGAGAGCCGCCCGCCGAAGTCGGAGGCAAAGGCGATCAAGACCGTGTCGGGGTTCGGCCGCGAGTACGGCTGCACCATATACTTTGTCCACGTGGGCTCGGCCGAGGCCCTCGAGCAGATACGAATCGAGCGGGAGCTGGGCACCCGCATATACGCGGAGACCTGCCCCCACTATCTTGCGCTGTCGCACGAGGGGAGGGACGGCTACCTTGCAAAGGTGATGCCGCCGATCCGGACGGGCCGCGACAGGGACTCCGTGTGGCGGTCCGTGTCGGACGGCTCCATTGACACCATCGGGACGGACCACGTGGCAAACCGGCTGACACTAAAACTCGGGGGCGCGGATGTCTGGGACGCGCTGGCGGGGTTTCCGGGGGTCGGGACGTCGGTGCCGATAATGCTGCACGAGGGCGTCAACTCGGGCCGCATCACGATCGGCGAGTTTGCCCGCCTGACCAGCCAGAACGCCGCCCGCATATTCGGGCTGCGCGGCAAGGGCCGGATTGCAGTCGGGTGCGATGCCGACATTGCAATGCTGGACCTCAAGCGCGAGAAGAGGGTCACGTCTGAGATGTTCGGGGGCTTTTCGGACTATTCCGTATACGAGGGCATGACGCTCCGGGGGTGGCCCGTCAGGACTATCGTGCGCGGGCAGGTCGTATCCGACGAGTTCGAGGTGGTCGGCAGGCCTGGGTACGGCAGGATGGCAGGGCGCCCCGGCCCGTCGGGCTGACGATCCTCCCCCCCCCTTCCCGGCCGTGGAGCCGCAGTCTGCCGCCGTGGATGAGCCGCGCGCGACTGCCGCATCATGCCTTGAGGTCCGGGTCCCTTTCGCCGTACGCGTCGGCGCGTCCGGACCTTGCGCGGATCTCCCTGAACTTGCCGCGCCTGCCCGCCTTGTATATGATGTCGGGCCTCCTTGCAAAGATTCCGGATTCTACGACCCCGGGTATGCGCCTTATCGCCCCGGTCAGCCTGCCGGGATCCCGTATGGTCCCAAAGCCGCAGTCCAGAATGATGTTTCCGTTCTCGGTGAATACGGGATACCCGGAGTCCTGCACGCGCAGGACGGGCTCCCCGCCCATCTCAGCTATCCTTCTCTGGACCAGCCGGCGGGCAAACCTGTGCGCCTCCACCGGGACGGTCCTTGATATGTTCCGTACGAACTTTGTGGCGTCCGCCATTACGACCACCGTCGGCGCCATGTTGAACAGTATGTTCTCGCGCAAAAGGGCGCCCCCTCCCCCCTTTACCACGTATCCCCTGGCGTCTATCTGGTCGGCGCCGTCGTATACTATGTCGACCGTGTCCGTCTGGTCCGCGCCTATGAGGGGTATTGCGTCACCCACCTCCTCCTCGATTACGAGCTTGATCTGGAGCGAGGTCGGGACGCCGATTATCCTGAGGCCCTTGTCCCTGACCAGTCCTGCAATCTCCCTTGCGACTGCCGTCGCGGCGCGGCCGCTGCCAAAGCCCACCCTCGTGACGTCGCTTTTCGCGGCGGCAGTGGTGCGCGTGACGTGCTTTGTCGCGTCCCTTGCAGCTGCCCTTATGGCGGCGCCGTATGCGGCCGACGACCTTGGCGCCATCTCATTCGGACTCCGCCCTGTCAAGCTTTTCCAGGGTCTTCTTGATGTCGCTTATGGCCTCCTCGAGCTCCTTGTCATCCTCCTCCCCGTCATCCCCGTCAATCGCGCCGCTCTGCACGTCGTCGCCGCCGACGAGTTTTGCCGCCTCTCCCTCGTCTTGTTTTGGCGGCGTGACCTTGCTGTCTGCAATCGTTGATGCCGTCGCCGCCGTCGGGGGGGACAGCGTGTCGGGCTCTGGCCTGTCTGCCGCGGCGCCTTTCGTGTCCGTAGTGCCGGGTACGGCTCTGGGCATTGGCGCAGTTCCGACGTCTGGTATGATCAGCGATGACACGTCCGGCATCTTTTTCTCCTCCTCTGCCACTACTGGCACGGGTTCCTTCTCGGGCACGTCCTCTTTCTGTACGGCAGCGGGCTTTTCTACCGGGAGCTGCTCCTGCAGACTCGGCCCCGGCTGTTGAACCCGCTCCTGCTTTTGCGTCACCTGTGTGTCTATTGCAGCCTCCTGCTGCTCTGCTGCCACGGGCGCCCTCTTTTCATCCGTCTTTATCCTGAACTCTGGTTTTTTCGCGGCAGGGATGCTCGTAAGCGTGGTAATCTCAAACGGCCTGACGCGCTTCTGTCCCGGGATCGGCACGTCTGGCACAGCCTTGGCTTCTGCCGCGGCCGGCGCTACTGCTGCCGGGGCCGCCGCGCCCTCTGCGCCTGCCGTCCTCTGCGCCGCCGCAGACGCCGCCCCCCTCCCGGGCGCCGCCGCCTTTTGCTGCACCGCCTTGATGTCGGCCACGGCAGACGATATGTCGTAGATCTTTGCATCCAGGCCTGACAGCTTTTGGTCCATCAGCGTGATCAGTCCGTCCCCGACGGGGCCCAGGTCCGGATGCCTCTTGGCGTCCTCCATCTTTTCAAGCCTTGCCATCACCACCCCCATCTGGTGCTGGTACCTGGCAAGCAGCCCCTCCTTCTGCTCCCTGGGCATCTCCCACTCTGCCTGGTACAGCCTGGTGATGGTCTTTGCAAGCACCTCCTTCTCCATTCTCAGGGTCTTTATCTGGCTCTGGATCTGGGAGCTTGCGCCCAGCGTGAGAATCTGGCCGCTGCCGCCCGACCTCGCCCGCACTGCCGCCGCTGTGGCAATTCCTGCTAGCGAGCTTAGAAGAAGGGCAATCTCCTGCATTCTACGTATACCACTTTATCCAGGAATACTTTCTGCGCTTTGCGTCGGGAAATCCGCAGCTGGCGCACCTGTGGTGGCGCTTGTGGAGCGAGTTCTTGCCGCAGCGCCTGCACCTTATGTGCACCTTTTTCTTTGTAAAACCGCCCATTGACGTGGTGCCCTTTACCATCGAACGCCACCTACTGCTGCTGCGATGCCGGGGGCGGGGATATCATCACCACGTTGTCGCCCCTCACCACGATGGAACCCAGGCTCTCCGTCTCGCCCTCCGCGGGTATCTCCTCGGAGGCGTCAAGCAGCAGGTTCATGTGCTGGTCAAAGCCGAGCAGGTTTCCCCTGATGGTCTTGTTCCCCTTTAGCTTTATCAGTACGACCTGGTTGATGCTCTCATCAAGCACCTTTACTGCCATATCAACGGACATCTTTCTCGACTTTGGGGCCTTTCGCTAGTATATTAAAATTTACGGCGTTCTTTTATGATCAGTATGATGAGACCCCGTCCATTCCAAGCAGCATCCTGGCGTACTCGGACACGATGCCGTCGGCCTCGTCCTGGGTGGGGGCCTCGGCGTACACGCGCAGGGCCGGCTCGGTGCCGCTTGGGCGCACCAGGACCCATCTGTCGCCCGCGTCCGACAGCAGGACCTTGAGTCCGTCAGAGTCGTCTGACACGTCCAGCGCGTCCCTGAGGCGCCCCATGACGGACTGCGCGGTGCTGCCCCGCCCCCCGCCGTCCTCCGTACACCTCACCTTTGTCTTTGCGGTGTACGAGGGGGGCAGCAGGCCGGCGTGCTGCGACAGCGTGGTCTCGGAGCGCGCCAGCGCGTCGAGCATGAGCGCCAGCGTCATGCACCCGTCGCGGACCGCGTTGTGCGCCCCGTACATGAACCCGCCGTTCTCCTCGTATCCGATCAGGGCGCCGGTCTCCCTCATGCACTGCGAGACCTCGACGCTGCCTATCTTGGTGCGTATGACGTCGGAGCCGAACTCGGCGGCCACCCTTTCTGCCGAAGAGCTGGAGTTGAGGCAGGTCGCAATCCTCGAGCCCCTGCTGCCGCGCAGTATGTGCCTTGCAAGTATGAGGGCCGAGCGGTCGCCTATGACTATGCCGCCGGCCTCGTCGCAGAATATGCTCCTGTCCCCGTCGCCGTCAAACGCGACCCCGAGGTCGGCGCCGCTGCGCACCACCTCCCGGGACAGCTGAGAGAGGTTCTCCGGCGTGGGCTCGGGGCCCCGCCCCGGGAACCGGCCGTCCACCTCTTGGTTTATCACCGTGTACCGGCAGCCGAGCATGCCGCACAGCTCCGCCGCAAACGGCCCCTGCGCGCCGTTTCCGGAGTCTATTACCACCCTGAGGCCCCTTGCCGATATCGCCTGCCTGTCGACCCGGGACGCCACGTCTGGCACGTAGTCAAACTCCCGCGTGGATGATATGACGCCCCATTCTCCATTCTTCGCCGCGCGGCATCCCTCGGGTGTGATCATGTTCTCTATCAGAAGCTCGTCCTGGCGGGATACCTCGACGCCGTCTGACGCGACTGCCTTCAGCCCGTTGTATTCCGGCGGGTTGTGCGACGCCGTGATCATTATCCCGCCCGCGTACTGCGGCTTCTTTCTCACCTCGTATTCGAGGCAGGGGGTTGACAGCATGCCGGCAACCGCGCAGTCTATGCCCGCGTAGCTGAGCGCGGCCGACACCGCGCTGCATATGAGCGGCCCCGTGCTGCGCCCGTCGTATCCGACCAGCACGCTTGCGCCGCCGCCATCGTCGCGGTCCGCGCCCCTGCTGCGCGCGGATGCCAGGAGGTGGGAGCCTATCGCCGCCGCGGCGCTGCATGCAAAGTCGAGCGTAAAGAACCCGCGCCCGGGGATCCCGCGTATGCCGTTTGTCCCAAAGTACCTGCCCACGGTGTGACGGCACGCTGACAATAGATAAATTTGTGTCCGAGGTAGCGGGCGTGCGGGAGTTGCCAAGCCTGGTCAAAGGCGTAGGGCTTAGGACCCTATCTTTTAGGAGTTCATGGGTTCAAATCCCATCTTCCGCATACACTACCATCATAGCCGACGTCCCGCGGACAGGGACCCCGGGAGGGTACCGCAGGCCGTCATTCGGTGCGCGTCCTAAGGCGGCATGTTCGGGCCCCGGCCCGTTACCGTCACGCCGGGACGACGATTCTAGTGGCGGTGGCGGTGGTAATGATGTGCTGATAATGATGGCGGCGACGATGACGGCATAACGAATGTCTGCAGTCTTTGGCTTGGATGTCTACTGAACCTACTGCATGCGCCAAACTAGGAGGTTCGGGAGCGTCCATGACATTTGTATACATGTATTAAATTGACATTGATCGTGTGTAGAATACGGCGATATTAAGACCCAGTAGATGGAATTTAAGCCCGGTCACGCCAGTTCCCGACAGGTACGGGGTTTTCGTGCACTGCCAAGTAACCGCATGATGCCCCGGACACCCACACAGTGATCAAATACCGTCAGATCTATATGACGGCGTCCATACC